>JAADES010000006.1 GCA_013153315.1 Aquificota bacterium | reverse complement strand
TAGAAGAGGAGCTTTCTTATCCGCTCGGCGTAGGTTATTTTTGCATCCGCCTCGGTGCCGCTCAGCTCCGTTATAGCCCTTTCGGAGATGAAGGGAAGGTTTACGAACGCCGCCTCCCCGTCGGTGTAGATGAATTTGTTAAAGTCAAAGGAGGGAAAGACCTTTATTTTGAACTTCTCACTCCAAGGGGTAATGTTTCTGAGTTTTCTCGGAGAGTCGTGGTTTCCCCCTATCAAAATTGTTTTGGTTCCCGTCAGACCGACCTCGACCAAAAAGTCGTATATCAGGTGCTCGCTGTCGGCGTCGGGTATAGCCTTGTCGAAAACGTCTCCGGCGATTATAAGGTAATCCACCATTTCGGTTTTGAGGAGGTTCTTCACCTCTTCGAGGGCTTTTATTAAATCCTCGTTGCGGTTGAGGGTGCGGGCGGTGGTTTTTCCCGCGTGCAGGTCTGCGATATGCACCAATTTAATAGGCATCAAATAAAGATTTTGGAAAAGATTTTATGGCGACAATAGGTTCTTTATGAAGAAATGGAAATATCTGAACAAGGATTACATCGAAAGTTTAAAACAAACCTTCAGAACCCTTGAGGACAAAAGGGACGAGCTTATGCAGATAGGGAGAACGATAAATAAAAACTCCAAAACAATTATTTACTCCCTCATTCGCGACGATTGGGAAGAGGCGGAAAAGTACATTAAGGAAAACAGAGAGCTTGTCAAACAGCTCTACGAGGAGGTAACCAAAAAGTATCCCCAATACTACAACAGCGCCTTTATTCCCCTCCAGGAGTTTGTGGAGGCGGAAGTGGTCTATCACTACCTCAAGGAAGGCCGAATACCCACCCATGAGGAACTGGGCATTCCCGAAGAGGCCTACGTTACGGGATTGATGGACGCCGCCGGTGAACTTTTGAGAAAGGCGGTCGAGGAGATGATTAAGGATAACCTCGACTTTGCCCTCAAGGTGAGGGAGATTTTGGAGGAAATATATCTGGCAATGCTAAGCCTAAACTTCAAAAACTTTGAATACCGCAAAAAAGTGGACTATGTTGGCGGTGTTCTTAACAGGCTTATCGACTACATATTCCAGAAACAAACCCGTAGAGGCGAAAGTTTGAAGGAAAGCAAAGAAGTTTAATTTTGGGGCATACCTTTGCGGTTCATTCCCTTTTGGTTACCTTTTGTGTGGCCGAAAAATTTAAAAAAAACAGTGCAAGATTTCCAAAAACCACCCCGCCTACAAAGGCTAAGAAAGGTTTTTCGCCGAAAACCCGTAAGGTAAAGGTTGCAAATACCAAAAACAGCAGCAGTCTAAAAATTATGTTGCACTTTGTAAGGGGAAACCTTCTCTTTAAATAGAGATACCATTTGGAGTTTTCGCCATATTTAACTTTTATTTTTTCCCGTTTTGCTTTTACTTTGGCGTAACACCAGAGGTTTTTATAGTAGATAGAGACCGCAAGGATTCCTAAAAGAAAGGAAAGGAGATACCCTATAAGTTCCATTAAGTCTGTTTATTTTCCTGAGAGGGATTGCTTTGGGACTCCTGTTGGGTTTGCCGGTGGGCTGTTTGCTGTTGATCGTTTTGTTGGGTGGTTTGTTGTGACTGCTGGGCAGGTTGAGTGGTATTTTGATTGGAGGTGTTATCCTCTCCACTTACAGCTTTTTTAAAATTTCTTATCCCCTCTCCGAGGGATTTACCAAGCTCTCCCAACCTTCCGGGTCCAAATATAAGCAGAACAATAAAAAGGATTATAAGAATTTCCCAACCGTGAAAGGGTCCAAACATTTTTAAACCTCCAGCTGTTTTCTAGGGCTAATTATACCTTTGAGCTATTTTAATAACTTTAAGCGGTTAGCCGTTGTCCTATTTTAACAATTTCAGCAAAACTATCGGGTTTTAGGGAGGCACCGCCCACCAATACACCCTTTATGTGGGGTTGGCTCAAAATCGCCTCCGCGTTGGCGGGTTTTACGCTTCCGCCGTAGAGAACTCTGACCTTTTTAGCCCCTTCGGGGTTTAAATTTTCCAAAACCGAGTAAATAAATTTGTGAACTTCCTGGGCGTCCTCCGGTTTGGCGGCTACGCCCGTCCCAATAGCCCAAACGGGCTCGTAGGCTATCTCTATTTGGGAGAGCTTATCCTCCACCCCGCTTAAACCGAGTTTGAGCTGGCTTTCCACCACGGTAAAGGTGAGTCCGCTCTCCCTCTCCTGGAGGGTTTCGCCCACGCACAGGATTACCCTCAGCCCCTCCTCAAGGGCTGAAATAACTTTTTTATTTATAAGCTCGTCGCTCTCGCCGAAGATGTGCCTCCGTTCGGAGTGTCCCAATATAACGTATTCGCACCCGGCGGCTTTGAGCATAACGGGCGAAATCTCCCCCGTAAACGCCCCCTCCTTTTCGTAGTAGCAGTTTTGTCCTCCTATCTTTACAGGTGTATCTTTTGTCATCTCAACCGCCGCAGGTATGTCTATAAAGGGCGGACATATAAGGATTTCAACTCCGTTAACACCTTCCACTTGGGGTAGAAATTGCTCGAAATATTCCCTCGTCTGCTGGGGTGTTTTGTGCATCTTCCAGTTGCCCGCAATCAGCAATTTATCGCCCATAGCGGATTTATGGTATCACCGGAGGTAGGTCGAACCCACCGGCAAGGTGGCAATCATCCACCGAGGTTATACCCAAAGATTTTGCATAATTGGATTTATATCCAATGTTTAATATTCTTCAATGCCTTTAAAAGCATTTATAAAGCTAAAAGCTAGAGAATCTATAGATACCTCCATAATAACACCGGATAAAGTCCACGGTTTATTTTTCAACCTTATCGGTGAAGAGTTGGCTAAAAAACTTCACGAAGATTATAGGAATATAAAACCTTATACCATTTATTGTGGGGATATTTTTAATACAAAAACCGCCAAAGTTATAAATATTGAAGTAAACCTTTTGGATGAAAATTTAATACCGGAATTTTTATCGCAGTTGGTCCTTAACCGTAAAGAAAATTTTTTAAATCTTAACAACAGGGAGGTACCGATATCGCATAATTTGACGGTACCTCAAAATTGGCTAAAACCTTACAGTGTCCTTTATAAGGAAACACCTCTCTCTACAAAAGTTACTTTAAAATTTCTTTCACCTACCACCTTTAGAAGGGAACAGGTTGATTATCCGTTTCCCTCACCGGAGTTGGTATTTAAAGGATTGGTAAAAAAATGGCTAGCTTTCTCCAATATCCCTATAGGGGCGGACCTAAGGGAATACTATTCATCGATAGAGATAGAAAAGTTTAACCTGCGAACCACCAAAGTTGTTTTTTCATCGATTGGAAAGTTAACCGCTTTTGTCGGGGAAATTACTTATAACCTTTCCCGTATAAAAAATAGGGAAATAATGCGTTGGTTTAATATTCTCCTTGAACTATCCAAGTGGAGTGGAATAGGAAAGAAAACTACCATGGGTTTGGGCAAAGTTAAAGTTTTGTCAAAGGAGGTTTGATTTTTTCGTTT
>JAADES010000043.1 GCA_013153315.1 Aquificota bacterium | reverse complement strand
GCCCAAGGGGTAAGACAATCTGCCATAACGGATATATTCAAAACCCTCCATATAAGCGACAGTCCACTAACCGACCCCGCCGAGGTTCTAAGTTTGAAAAACCTCCGTTTGGTGGGAGGAAGTCCCCGT
This sequence comes from Aquificota bacterium, assembly GCA_013153315.1. GTDB lineage: Bacteria > Aquificota > Aquificia > Aquificales > QOAS01 > QOAS01. The sequence goes on along the minus strand of JAADES010000043.1, from coordinate 16,104 downwards.
GCTATTTGGAGTGAGTGTCTAAAGCCTACCACCAAATGGAATTTCGACATTAACATAGACCAAAACCAGTTGGAATATTTACCCAGACTGTTCCCCGATTTGGAAAAGAAGCTAAAAGGTCTAAACCAATTAGAGCAATTTATAGAAATAGTGGATAGCTTTTATAGGGAATTAATAGACTTCGAATTGGAAACCTTAGATAGGTTAAACCCCCAATATAACAAGTGGGTGGGAGAGTTAAAAAATATTTACCAACAATTGAAACAATTTAAACAACCCCTATTAAGGTTGGGTAAACACACAGGAAGATACACCCACAGCATCCTGTTGGTTTTGAGGAAGAAAAATAAAAACCTCTTTAAGGAGGTCTTAAGACAATTTACTTCCAAAACCCGTTGGTTAACAAAAGAAGATATGCCCCTCGGTTGGGCTTATCTAATAACTACCAAAGGATAAAAATAAAAAGAAAAAACTAATTTAGGAGTTCTTTTTCTATAAATTCCTTCAGCTGGGTTAAACTATCAAAAACTCTAAAAGGTTTATAGTTGGCTTTTTCCAAGTCTTGGACGGAGTATTTTCCCGTGGTCATAAAGAGGGTTTTGAAACCGAATTCCTCGGCGGGGATTAGGTCGGTGTAAAAATCGTCGCTGGCAAAGTAGATTTCTTTTCCTTCGAAACCTTCGAGGGCTTTTTTGAAAAATTCCTTAGAAGGTTTTCCCAAACTTACAATTTCCTCGGGAGGGTAGTCGGTAGCGTGGGCCAACAGTTGCACCCAACTGCCGGTAGCGGGATAAAAAAGCCCGTCGGTATCTTTGGCCAGTTTGTTTAGGTTTACCGCAACCAACTTTGCCCCCTTTAGTCTCAGGGCGGTAGTTGCATTTTTAACCTTTTCAAAATTTATGGTTTTATCCTGGGCAACGAAAACCGCCTCGGCATTGTAGTCCTCCACCACATTTATACCGTTTTGTCGTAAATAATCCTTAACCCTATCCTCGGCCAGAGCGTAAACTGATTTAAACCTCTTAAGGTAGGAAGGGGCTACTTTCAAAGCCGTTAGCAGTTCCTCCTCCTTTAGCTCTATCCCCTTTTGGGCAAGTTTTTTTCTTATTTCCTCCGGAGGGATGCGGGAATTGTTGGAAACCACTTTAAAGGGAATATTCTTTTCCCTCAAAAACCTAAAGAAGGTAAGCGTGTCGTAGAACAAATCGAGGTTTTTATTTTTCACCAAAACCCCGTCAAGGTCTAAAAGCAGGGCAAAATCCTTTCCCATTGCAGTCTATAATGCTAACTTCCTATAACAGGTTAAAAAAGAAAAAGGTAAATCCAAAGGTTAAAGAACTTTGATTTCTAAACCCTCTTGGGTCAAGCGGTAGTTAACTTTTAAACCCTTTTCGGGTAGGGAAATTTTTTTCTCCCCTATGATTACGGGAATTTCTTCTTCCTTACAAAGAAGGAAGCCGTCAAAACCTTGTTCTTTTTCCTTAAGGGTGGGCAGTCTAAAACCGTCGCAACCCCTTTCTTGGGCCAATTTTTTGAGGATAACCCTTTTTAGGGTTTCTTCATCCAAACCTTCAAAGGTTATTGTTGTTTCTAAACCTAAACGGTCTAAGATTTCCTTGGCCCTTAAGGGGGAAATATCGCTTCCTGTATATTTCCTATATTTGGAAAGGGAAAGTTTTACCTTTTGAGGTTGGTAGGGATTGGGATATTCCTCTTTTATGGTGGTTAATTGACCTCCCGCCAATTGGAGTATTAAGTCTATAGCCTTGCTTTGGGCGTTGGGAATATTCTCTATATCCACATTGCGTTCAAATCTATAGGAGCTTTCGGTTCTTATATCCAAACGCTTGGCAGTTTTTCTAACCGTGAAGGGGTCGAAATGGGCGGTTTCCAAAAGGATATTTTTGGTTTTTTCGTCCACCGCACTGAATAGTCCACCTATTATTCCCGCCAAGGCCAAAACCTCTTTATCGTCGGCTATAACCAAATCGTTCGAAGAAAGTTCATATTCCTTTTTATTTAGGGCTACGAATTTCTCCCCTTCTTTGGCTCGGCGGACAACCACCTTGCCCTCAATTTTGTCCAAGTCAAAGGCGTGCATAGGGTTGCCTTCGGTAAAGAGCAAATAGTTGGTAATATCGACCACATTGTTTATTACCGCCTCGCCGAATTTCCACAGGGCAACCATTAACCATAGGGGGCTTTCCTTTACTTGAACATTTCTAATAACCGCCGCCCTATAGCGGTTGCAGGCCTTGGGTTCGAGAATCTCCACCTCTATTTCGTTTCCGAAAACTTCTTTCGGTTGGAGGGTTTGCTTTTTAATAGGTCGGCCGTAGAGGGCGCTAATTTCCCTTGCCAGACCTTTGACGCTAAGCAGGTCGCCGCGGTTGGGGGTTATATCCAACTCTATTATAGGTTCGCCCAAGCCCAGCAATTTTTTTACGTCGGTTCCTTCTTTAACACTTTCATCCTGGAACTTGAAAACTCCTTCCGACTCTACCCCTACCAGTTCCTTTAAACCTAAGAACATTCCTTGGGAACGAACACCTTTAAAATCCCTTTCTCCTATAGGGAAATCACCTATTCTTCCCCCGGCGAGGACTAAGAATACTTTGTCGCCCTCTTTTACGGTTTTGTCGTTGGTGCAGATAACCACCTTTTGGTCTCCTATATCTACTTCGCACACAAGGAGTTTTTTTAAGGAGGGGTGGGGTTGGGTTTTCAAAATTTTTCCAACTACCGCTTTTTCTATTTCGCTATTTCCGAAATAGTCTAAAGTTGCCTCCACCGAATGGGTATTAAGTTTTTCCACCAAAGAGTGGGGGTCTATATCAAAAACTTCCACATATTGGTTTAGGATTGAATAGGGAACACGCATAGGGTTATTAAGGTATCCGCCGAAACCTTATTCGGAAAACCGTAGAAACGAAAGAGTTAAAAAGGGAAAAATTAATAGTTCCTACTGAAGGTTTTCTTTTTAATCTCGCTCCAAAAGGAAAGCGTAAAAGAGGGCCAAAACGGGGAAAATTTCCAATCGGCCCATTACCATTTCCACCGCCAGAAGGAATTTATCGAAATCAGTCATAAACTCGTAATTGTTCATAGGGCCCACTTTGGCCAAACCGGGGCCGAAGGAGGTTAGACAAGCTATAGAGGCACTAAAGGCGGTAATTAAATCGTTCCCGCTAAGGGTTAATAAAAATCCAAAAATCACAAAGGTTGAAATGTAAATAAAAACAAAAGCTAAAACCCCATAGAGGAGATTTATATCTACCGTTTTACCTCCCACCTCATAACGGATAACCAGCCTTGGGTGGAGGGTTTTTTTTAGCTCGCCGAGAGCGGTTTTTAGCAAAATATTGAAGCGAAACTGTTTTATTCCTCCCGCGGTTGAGCTGGAACTTCCCCCTATAAAGGTCAAGATAAATAAAAGGGCTTGGGCGGCGGGAGGCCATAGGCTAAAGTCGGTGTTGGCGAAACCTGTGGTAGTTGTTGCACTAACCACCTGAAAGAGGGCATAACGGAAATCTTCCCAAAGGGAGGGATAATAATGGTTAAACCATAAAATGGCGGTCGCTATTAGTGTTCCCAAAAGGGTTATTAAAAGTAAACTACGACTTTCAAAGTAGGTTAAAACCATTAAAGGTTTGCGCATCTTGTAGGCGCGGTAATAGACCATAAGGTTTATAGAGCCGAGCAACATAACGGCTTCCAATACCAATTCCACGGGAAAGGAATTAAAAGCTCCCACGCTTAAATTTTTTGGGGAAAAGCCACCCGTGGAAATGGCCGCAAAAACGTGGTTAACAGCATCGTACCAATCCATACCCGCTAGCCTTAGTAATAAAATGCCGACCAAGGTTATGGCCACATAAATGGAAAGGATTATTCTGACAACTTCCCCTATACGGGGGGATATTCTCTCTTGAACCACCGCCGAGGATTCGAACTTCACCAAATGGTAGGAGAGCCTTATAAAGGGCAATACCGAAAAGGAGAAAACAATAAAACCCAAACCTCCCAACCATTGGGTTAAAGAACGCCAAAGAAGAACAGAGTTATCCACCGCCTCGATGTTGGTCAGTATTGTTGCCCCCGTTGTGGTAAAACCCGAAACAGCTTCAAAATAGGCATCTATCGGGTCCTTTATATGGGCCCCCAATATATAGACCGAGGAGGCTATAGCGGGAAATAAAAACCAAACAAGGACAACTGAAAGAATAGCCTCTTTAAGGTTTAAATCTTCAAACTTCAGTTTCAAAGAAGGGAAAAATAGCAAAAAGATAACCAACAAAGGTATTAGGAAATCTTTGTAGTTTCCATCTCCCACCCAAAGGGAATAAAGAAGGGGAACAACCAAAGAGGAGGATAGGGCAAATAGAAAAGAAACAACAACTTTGTAAATAGCCAACGGTCGCATAAAGGGGGTATTTTCCCGATTAAAAAACCTTCAACAGGATTATCTCTAGGGACAAAGCCCCCGCAAGGAGGGAAATCTTTTTCCAACCTTTCAGAGGTAAAAGTAATATTCCCAACCCCAAGAGGGATAAAAGAACCGCTTCCCATAAGGGGGTTTTCCCAACTTCGACAGTAATACCTTCTTTGGGGAGTTTATAAACCAGTTCCACAAAAAGGTTTCCTAAAAAATCCTGCACACGGGAAGGAATATCGAAACTCCACAAGGTCAAAAGGTTAAATGTGGAGACCAATATGTAGAGTTGGGCCAAAAAGGTAAATAAAACCCCATAAAGGAAACTCCCCAAACTTACATAACCTAAAAAGGTAGTTAGAAGGGGGTATATAACCAAGCCCACCGCAAGGGCGGCCTCCAAACCCAAGAATTTGGAAAAGAAATTTTTTATAAAATCCTCCTCGGGAGTTTTATTGCGGCCGTAGTAAATTATCAACGCCAAGGAAGCCAAATAACTCAGCCAAAAACCCAGGGAAAAAACCCAATAGGGATAAATAAAGCTCCATACTCCGAGGGCTATAAGCCAAGCCTTTAAAGAGTTATAAGGCCTTTCAACTATGGCGGCCAACAAAAAGAGAGCCACCGAAACAAAAGCCCTGTAGGCGGGGGCCGAGGGAAATAAAACCAAAAAGGTAAAAAACAAAAAGAAAACCAAAGCGAGGTAATATCTAAGTTTCCACCTAAGGGGTATCCATAAGAAGAAGGTCAAAAAGAGGGCATAATGCATTCCCGAAATTACCAAAATGTGGTAAATCCCTAAACGGGAAATTAGTTTTTTCTCCTTTTTGGAAAAGAAATTTTCACCAAATATTAGGGCACTACCTATCTTTTTAGACCCCTTGGTGGTTGCGGTTTTTAAAAATCTCCTTTTTAGGAAGAGATGGATTTTAACCCTCAAACGTTGGAAAAAGTTTCTCTTTACTTCCAAATGGCGGGCAAAAATTTTAAAACCTTTTGCCCTTCCCTCTACCAGGATAGTATCACCGACAAAAACCCTAGGTTGGTATCTGTTTAAATAAACCCAAAACAGGGTATTGTTAGAGGTCAATACCAACGCTCGGTTGTAAACTGTTTTAATAACCTTTCCGTTCAAAGTTAGGGTTGAATAAAGATTTCCCTTTTGGGGTTTGTTTAGTAAAGCGTAGAAAATCCCAAAAAGGGAAAAAAGCAAAACCAGCAAAAAACCTTTGGGAAGAAATTTTGACATTAAAAGAATTAAAAGCTTAGTCCGTTGGAACGTTTAATTTTGCAAGAGAATCTAACAACCAAGGGTTTAACGCCGAGAACCTTTAAAATAGCGGCCGCCACCTTCCTACGGTATTCCAAAATGGTGGAAATATCTTCGTCCTCAACCGAGGGTTTCTGTTGGAGGTTGTCCCTATAAAGGTGGCAAGAAACTATTTCGTAGTCGGGAAAGTCGTATTGGATAACCTCCCTAACGCAGGATTTTAGATAGCCCTCCAAAGGGGAAACTCCAATATATAGGGAAAAAACTTCAAAGTCGTAGGTATGGCCATCGACCGTTTCATCGTAGACCGAAATAGGTTTAACTTGAACGCCTTTCAAAAGTATGTTTTTGCCTTTGGCGTCGGTATAAAACTTGTAATTAAAAACACTTAGCCCCCAATCGCCTTTGAGACTATCAACCGCCTCTGGACAAGCGTAAGTTTTACCCTCCTCTATAACTGTCTTAACGTCTTCCTCATTTACGGCAACATTTATATTCTCTCCTTCGACCGTTTTGTTATTAGATTGTTCCACCAAGGGGGTATTTTTAACAAATTGCACTATTTGGTCTTTGTAGTAAAAACCACCACCTAAGAGGAGAAGGAACAACAAAAACCTCATAGGTTTAGGAATAAACCAGCATAAGGCTGTGGCGAAAATAAAATTCTTGCACCTACAAAAACCCAAAGGAGGGTTAAAAATTGGTAAAGCCTATAAAGGTTGGAATAATCGGTTGCGGTGTGGTAGGCACAGGTGTTGTTCAAATACTATTGGAGCAAAAAAAATTAATCCAACAAAAGGCGGGAATAGAAATAGAAATATCGGCCGTAGCGGCGAGGAACTGGAATAAAAAAAGGTTCTACGAGGTTCCTAAAAATCTACAAACCACCGATTGGAAGAAAGTTATAGAAAAGTCCGATATAGTGGTAGAGCTCGTCGGCGGCGTCGATGTTGCCAAGGAAGCGGTAGTCCAAGCGTTAAAAGCAGGTAAACCGGTGGTAACTGCAAACAAACACCTTATAGCGGAATACGGTAAAGAGTTGGTATCCCTCGCAAGGGAAAATAAAACAACCATCCTATTTGAGGCGGCGGTGGGTGGAGGAATTCCCCTTATAAAGGTTCTTAAAGAAAGTTTAGTTTCCAACAATGTGGAGGAAATTCAAGGAATCCTAAATGGAACCACCAACTACATACTAACCCGAATGGAGGAAGATAACCTCCCCTTTAAGGAAGCTTTAAAAGAAGCCCAAGAAAAGGGTTATGCCGAGGCCGACCCCACCTTCGATATAGAAGGAATAGATGCCGCTCACAAAATTACCATATTGGCAAATCTGGCCTTCGGGGGATTTGTGGATTTCAAAAAGGTTTTTGTTGAAGGTATAACCAACGTGGAAGTTTTAGACATTAAATTGGGTCGGGAGTTGGGTTATACCCTAAAACTGCTGGCTATTGCAAAAAAGAACTCCAAAGGGCAAGTTGAAGTTAGGGTTCATCCCACATTTATACCTATGGATAATCCCCTTTCCAACGTGCGAGGGGTCTTTAACGCCGTATTATTTAAAAGCGACTACTTAGGTAAATTAAAGCTTCAAGGAGCGGGAGCCGGGGCCTACCCAACGGCCACCGCGGTAGTTCAGGACATTGTTCAACTGGCCAAACAACTTTCTTGCTGTGGAAAAACCTTCGATATAACCCCCCTCGGGTGGAAAGGAAAAGAAGAAATCCCCGTTGCGGAAGATTTTTATTCCCGTTATTACCTAAGGTTGGATGTCGAAGATAAACCTGGTGTTTTGCACCAAATTGCGGGCATATTGGCGGAAAAAAATATCTCCATAGCCGGGGTTCTTCAACAGGAGTGGGTTCTAAAATTTGTCAACGATAAAAATTCGGCAATTCCCTTAATAATTCTCACCCACAAAGCCTATGAAAGCCAAATTAAGGAAGCTTTAAAGGAAATCCAAAAGTTGCCCTTTGTAAAAAAGAAACCGGTCCTTATAAGGGTGGAAGAGGAGCGGTATTAAAACCAACAGGGTAGAAAACTTTCTTCCTTTTTTCGGTCTAAAATTTTCGATAATACCTTAAGGCGAAATTTTTTATAGAAGCTATTGTGGATTTTTAAATTAACTCCTTATGAGCCTCGCTTTAAAATACCCTCCGAGGTATACCATTAAAGACTATCTAACATGGGAGGGTGATTGGGAGCTTATTGAGGGCATACCCTATGCCTTGGCTTCGCCCTCTTTTAAACACCAAAGGATTGTGGGAAAAATATTTCGCTACCTTGACGAGGCTTTGGAAAAAGAATGTCCAAATTGTGTTGTGGGAATAGACACCGACTATATAGTTAGCGAAGATACCGTTATATTGCCTGTGGGACGAGAGAGGGCCTACGAAAGCTTTCGGCCACGCATACGTTCCTTATGATGCTTTTTAAAGGGAGGCCCGATGTTTTCATAACCTGTGAAAAGGTAGAAGATAAGCTTTTAAAACCACCCAAGGTGATTTTTGAAGTAATTTCTCCCTCAACAAGAGAAAAAGATGAAAAACTCAAAAAGGAACTTTACGAAAGAGAAGGAGTCCTTTATTTGGTTTTGGTTTATCCCGACCTCAAAAAGGCAAGAATTTATAAACTAACCGAAAGGGGTTATAAAAAGGTTTTTGACGCTGTTAGGGACAAATTTACCTTTGAACTCGACGGGTGCAATGTAGAGCTTGATTTTTCCAAAGTGTGGGTTTAAGAAGAACATCCAAAAGGTGGAACTTTATTAATTAACCGACAAAAGTTCCTTTAACTTTTTTCCGGGGTCGGGGCTTTTCATTAGGGAGGTTCCTATAAGGAAGGCGTCCGCCCCCGCCGCCAAAAGTCTCTTTATGTCTTCGGGTTGAGAAATTCCACTTTCGGCAACCGCACACTTTACACCCGCCTGTTTTAGTATAGGAATAAGTTGCTCCGAAACCGATAGGTCTACCTCAAGGGTTTCCAGATTTCTATTGTTAACCCCTACCAAGGTGGTGTAATGTTTTAAAACCTTTTCCATTTCCCAAGGGTCGAAAATTTCCACCAAGGGCAACAAGCCTAAACCAAAACTAACATCTATAAAATCCCTAAGTTGGATTTCGTCCAAAATCTTGGCTATAAGCAGAACCATATCGGCTCCGTAGGCTTTGGCCTCGAAAATTTCCAGTTCGTCGATTATAAAGTCCTTCCTTAAGAGGGGTAGATTTACCGCTTCCCTAACCCTTTTAAGGAAATCTAAAGAACCTTTGAAATAGGTTTCCTCGGTTAGGACAGATATAGCACAAGCCCCGTTTTGTTCATAAATTTTTGCTACCTCTACCGGGTCAACTTCTTTTATTAAACCTTCCGAGGGAGAAGCTTGTTTTATTTCCGCTATTATGCGGATTTTATCTTTCTCACAACAGGAGAGGAAATTTTTAATATCCTGCCTTAAAAAGGCCTCTTCTTTTATTTTTTTTACATACTCTGGATTTTGTTTTTTTTCCTTTACGAGGTCTTTTTTATTATCGACTATCTTTTGGAGAATCATCGGTTTTTATTTTCCAACAGAAGGTTTTTTAGTTTTTCCTCTTTGGGGACTTTTCTTGACATTCTTAAAACTGGACATTAACACAAGTAGTTTTCTACATTTAATGTCAATTTTCTGAAAAGTGCCCGAGTTGAAGTATAATTTTGCTTGCATCAATTGACATTTAATTATGACTTTAACTCTAAATTAAAATTTTTATTGCCATTAAATACAAAATTCTATTTGAAAATTTCTTGACATTCCATTCGAAAATCCCCGAGGGTGGAGTAAATGAAATTTGCCCTTTAAAGGTTGATGATTAAAATAAGGCAACTAAAAATGGATAAAAATTTTTAGAAAAACCTTAAAAGGGAAAATCGTTGCCAATCTTAGACCTTGTCAACCAATTGGAATAAGGCCAAAGAATAAGCCCGATGGATAAAGACAAAATAATCATTAAGGGGGCCCGCCAGCACAATCTGAAAAATATAAATGTTGAGATACCTAAAAATAAGTTGGTTGTAATAACAGGAGTTAGCGGTAGCGGAAAGTCCTCGTTGGCCTTCGATACCCTTTACGCCGAAGGATACCGCCGATTTGTGGAAAGCCTATCCTCCTACGCACGGCAATTTTTAGGGGTTATGGAAAAGCCTGACGTGGACAGCATAGAGGGCCTCTCACCCGCCATAGCCATAGACCAAAAAACCACCTCCAAAAATCCCCGCTCAACGGTGGGAACGGTAACAGAAATTTACGACTACCTTAGGGTTCTCTTTGCCAACATAGGGAAACCCCACTGTCCCATATGTGGGAAACCTTTGGAAGGTTTATCACCCCAGGAGGTTTTAAACAAAATTTTTCAAAAACACAAAGGGAAAAAAGTAATAATCACCGCCCCCGTTGTTAGGGGTAAAAAGGGTGAATTCAAAGATTTCCTTCAAGGGGTTAAAAAATTAGGTTATTCCCGCGTTAGGGTGGACGGTGAAATTTACCGCCTTGAGGAGGTTCCCCCTCTAGAAAAAAACAAAAAGCACGATATCGAAATAGTTATCGACCGCCTGACGGTTAACGAAGAAAACAAAACCCGCCTCCTTCAGGATATTGAAAAGGCTTTCGAAATAGCTTCAGGTTTGGTTAAAGTCCTTGTTGAGGTTGAAGATTGATTTTTAATAACCCCTCTTTGGATAAAGGTTTTTATCGAAACTTAAAAAGTCTTTTTATCATTTTTCCCCATGTTGAATTTTGAAGGAAAAACCGTCCTTGTAACAGGTTCGACCCGCGGAATAGGTAGGGCAATAGCCGAAGAATTTGCTAAATATGGGGCTAACGTTATTATTAGCGGAACTGTGGAAGAAAAGGCCCAAGAGGTAGCCCAAGAATTGGCCTCCAAATACGGCGTCAAAACCTTAGGCGTAGGTATGAATGTAGCCGACAGCCAAAGCGTTGAGGAAGCTTTTAAAAAAATCCATAGCGAATTTGAAGGGGTTGATATCCTTGTAAACAACGCCGGAATAACCCGCGACACCCTCTTTATGCGGATGAAATTGGAGGATTGGCAAAAGGTTTTAGATGTAAACCTAACGGGAACCTTCTTAGTTACCAAACAGGTAATTCGTTATATGACCAAAAAAAGGTGGGGTCGAATTATTAATATCTCCTCGGTGGTAGGATTTACGGGAAACGTTGGTCAGGTTAATTATGCAACCACCAAGGCGGGATTAATAGGCTTTACCAAATCATTGGCCAAAGAACTGGCACCTAGGAATGTTTTGGTTAACGCCGTTGCCCCCGGCTTTATAGAAACCGACATGACGGCCACTTTAAAAGAGGAAATAAAAGAGGAATACAAAAAACAAATTCCCTTGGGCCGTTTCGGAAAACCCGAGGAGGTTGCCCGCGTGGTGTTATTTTTGGCTTCCCCTATGGCCGATTACATTACGGGCGAAACCATTCACGTTAACGGTGGAATGTATTAACTTCTCCCTTCTGAGTTATTTCCTTTTTTCCTCCTTTTTAAGGTTTGAAAATATCGCTCTTCGGAGGTTTAAGGTGACCGAAAAGAAACTCATAAAGTCGTGGGAAAATTTACCCCTCCCCCCCGAGGAAATAGAAAAAAGAAAACAAAAGTTGGAAAAACTATTTGAAGAAGTTCTAACCACCTTGGGGTTTGATTGGAAAAACGACCCCAACATGGTGGAGACACCACGGCGGATAGCAAAGATGCTTTTTGAGCTAACCGAGGGAAATTTTACGCCTCGGCCCGATATTACCGTATTCGACCTAACCCAAATGGACAACGATGAACTAATAGAGTATGTTCCCGTTTTTGTTGGGCCGGTGGAAATAAAATCCCTCTGCTCGCACCACTTCCTGCCGATAGTGGGCGAGGTATATTTCGAATATATACCCGAAGATAAGGTTTTAGGACTTTCTAAAATCCCCCGCATAATCAAATGGCTGGCCCGCCGTCCGATGATACAAGAGTTTTTCACCAAACAGGTAATAAAAACCTTTTTAAAACTCCTTCCCGATATTAAAGGTATGGCCGTCTACGTGAAAGCAAAACATATGTGCATGTCAATTCGCGGTGTTAACGAAAGCAACGCCTATATGATAACGGAAGCTTTTTATGGACTTTATGAAGAAAACATAGAACTTAGAAGGAACTTCCTAAATAAAGTTTCTAAATAACATGGACTTTTATTCAACCCTTCTTTTGGTTTTTGTTCTTATCCTATCCTTTGTTTGGGGTTATTACAGCTTCATTGTCTGGGTCGATTTCATCCGACCTTGGATAAAAAAGATTAGAAAGTACCGAGACAAATCCCCCTTCCTTTGGGAACCCGATGACGCAAAAAGGTTAGCCAAAGAGTGGAAGAAATTAGCAAATAAAAGAGAATCTCAATAAAATTTTGCCTTTTCTGACCGATTTAAATAACCAAAGGAGGTAAAAAATGAATATAAACCCTTTAAGAATTTATGGAAATATTGTAGAACAAAATCAGATTGAAAAAACAAGAAAAACCAAACAAAGGGAAAATAACAAAACCGAACCCAAAGAAGATATTGTTTTGGATATAACCCCCGAAGCGGAAAAGAAACTGGAAGAAAAACGTTTAAAGGAAAAAGTTCAACAACTGAAACAGTTGATTGCCGAGGGGAAATATGTCATTGATAAAGAAGCTTTAGCGAACCGAATATTGGACTTTCTCGGTTAGTTTTCTACTTTTCAAATAGATAGGTATTTAAAATTCTCGTTATCTACCGACATTAACTTTGTTTAAGATGAAAAACGGAAGGTTGTTTTAAACTTCCACCCCATGGCTTTGATGAACGCTTTGCCCCTTTTGGGGGAAATAAAACAAGCCTTGGTAGACCTATTGCAAAAGGGCGAAACCTATATGATTTATTCCAACAAATTACCCACCACCTTGGAAGATAGGTATTTCCTTCAAGATGTTTTAGGCAAAGGCGAATGGTTTATGTATGAAAAAGTTCCCCACACGAAAACCGTTAGCTTCAATACTTTAATACCCGGTGTTTGGATTAGTGTAGTTTTCTCCGAACGCGACCCCAAAGAACCTATTTTGGAAATGGTAGAGATAGCCCGCCAACCTTCTATTATGACTATCCCCCCCGAGGATTATCAAGATTCTTTCCGAAGGTTTGAAAAGGATGTCCTAACAATGGGCGAATATTTACACCCCTTTTCCCTAAAAGTGTTAAAAGCCTTTAAAAAATTTGTCCAATCGGGGGAAGAAATTTCCCTTTCCGACCCCGAAGGGTTAGAAAATTTAACCTACTACCTCCTAACCGAGGACGTTATAGTTATAGAAAACAAAAACCAAGATTGGAAAATAACCTCCACCAACTACCCCGGTCTGTGGGTTAAATGGAGTAAAGAAAACCGACCGTTGGAAATTTTTGTGGGAGATTTTCCCCACATAATAAAACCGACCGACGAGGACATTAAAAAGGGAATCCAACTTTTGGAAGAGAGAAAGAAAAAATACCTTCCCAAGTATCAAAACAAAATGGACATTCCCCTTCTGTGAATTCTATTTCGAAAAACCTTCCTCTTTGAAAATTTCCCTATGTTGGAGAACAAAATTTTCAAACTCCTCCGAAAGTTTTTTGTTCTTACTATTTTTTGAAACCGCTATTTGGACGGTTTTTATCTCGTTATATTGGGGAGGAATTTCTATAACTTTTACCCCTCGCAGGTTTTTGGTTAATTCTTTCCAAACTAAGGAAGCATCTATCTGTTGGGTTGTAAGGTAAATAAGAAGTTGGTTCACCGTTGGTGTTGTGACAACTATATTTTTCGAAACTTGGGGCCAAATGCCCGCCTTTTTTAAAATTTCCACCGAAACTTTGCCTATAGCCGCCGCCTTGGGGTCACCTATACCAACCCTAACCCCCTCCTTGGTGAGGTCAAATATTGTTTTAACCTTCCCTTGGGCCGATTTACTTACTACCAAAACTGGAGTATGGTAGGCAACAACCCTAACGGTGGAAGGAATTACCAAATTCCTTTCTTGGGCTTTTTCCATGTAATAGTCCGAGGCTGGAATAAATACATCCCCTTTACCACTTTCGAGGTAGGATAAAAGTTCCCCACTGCCCGCATAGATTACATTCACTTCCACCTTGGGATGTTGTTGTTTATATTGGGAAACAATCCTTTCAAAGGCCGGCTTTAATCCTGCCGCCGCAAGGACGGTTATTTCTTGTTTTTTTCCATCTTGGCAGGAAAAAAGAAGAAGAGAAACCACCAAAAGGAGGAGTTTCGAAATTTTTCCCATAGGGTTTGGATTTTAGAGTTAACCTTTTTGGGGTAATTAAAAGCGTTAATCCCTATAGCGTTAACACATGCTTAAAAGCATGTGTGCTATTGTTAAGCGTTAACCCCCTAGAGCGTTAACCCCTTTCCTTTAGAGCGTTAACCTAACCTAAAGGTTAGTGCTATTGTAAGTTTGGGTGCTATTGCCCGAAGGGAGGGGTTAACGGTTAGGGGAGGGTTAATGGTTAAAAAGCCTGCAAGTGAAAGTTGAAAAATTTAATCTTTCCTTTAAAGGTTTTCGGGTCTATCTTCAAAACCGAAAGGGAGGCGTTGGCTACGGAAAATTTCCACATTTTGGAAAAACCTATATCTGTGACCATACAAGTTAATGCCCTTATAATCCCGCCGTGGGTAACTATTAAAAATCTTTCACCCTCTTTGGAGGATAGTGATTTAAGAAAATCCCCCAGTCGGTTTTCAATAGAGGCAAAATCTTCCACCCCTTCCAAAGGGTTGGCTACAGGATTTTCCAACCAAAGTTGGTAGCTTTTCCAATTTTCAACCTCTTGAAGGGTTTTTCCTTCCAAAACACCATAGGAGATTTCTTTTATTCTTTCGTCAATTTCCAGGGGTACGCCTAAAACCTTTTGAAGGATTTGGGCACTTTCCAAAGCCCTTTTTTGGGGAGAAGAAATAATTAAATCCCTCTTAGCGGATTGGGTTTTTAAAAAATTAGCCATTTGGAGGACTTGGTTTTTACCCTCCTCCGAAAGGGGAAAATCCAAAGAACCTTGAAATAGCCCCTTTTTGTTGCCCTCCGATTGTCCATGTCTCAACAGGTAGAGTTCCATTAGGGGTTTTATTTTTTCTGTGAACTACCCCTCACTTCCCCTCTTTCTTGTATCCGCACGCGCTACAAAGTTTGGAGCTTGGGAAATAGCGGTTTACCTTTATCAATATCCGTCCATGAAGTGCGAAGCACGGAATTAGCTTTATGGAATAAAGCTTATACCACTTGGCTTTATACTCCAAAAAGCTTATAAACCTCCTCCAAGCGGCATCCGCTATCTGCCTTGATAACTTACCTTTTTCAAGTAGCTCCTTAACGCCCAAATCTTCAACTATTACGGCTTGGTTATCGCCGATTAACTTCTTACTTAGCTTATTGTATTCGTAGAAATTCCACTTTTTGCTTTTGGTTTTGGAGTTGTTGATAGCTATTTCAAGAAGTTTGTTGTAAACGAAGCGGCAATGCCCTATCTGCTGTTTATTGGGGTAAAGGCGAAAGCGATAAACGTAGAGCATTGCCGCCTCTCCTTAAAGTTAATCTATCAGCTTTTCATAGGCAAGCAGATAGGTTTTGGCTTTATCTACCCACTCTTTGATGGAGGTTAATAATGTTTGCAGAACCAAAAGATTTCCGTTTTCCTTCATTTTTTCAATTCTCATTTATATCCGTAAATCGGGCTTTGAAAGTTAAAAAGTCTTAAACCCGCTTTTTTTGAGGTCTTTGGGCGTTCTAATTCTTTTGTTGACAAGACCTGAGAAAAACAGAAATTTTTTAAAGAAATTTTGTCCCTAATATATTCCTTTGATGCTGTATGGTCCTGTAGAATTTAGTAATGTCTATTTCCAATGTCCTAAGTGTGGTGAAAAGGGAGAAGCTAGTCAAAGAAAATACTTAGGGGGTGTAAATGATAGAGGAGGAGTTATTTTAAGATGTGAAGAATGTAAAAGTGAATTTTTTCTTCCCTTACTTAATCCATCTCAAGCACGTATTTCATCAAAATTTAAAATAGTAAAGTTTTTAGATTTTGATTTTGAGGAAGATATAGAAGAGAGCAGAAAATATAAGCAAGCTACTAATGTAGTTACTATAGTTAATGAAGAAAATTTTCCATTATCTAAAAACGCCTGGAATTTAAAAGTTAACTACCCTTGGGATTTGTCTGAAGATGAAAAAGTAAATATCTACAAATGTAAAAATTGTAATCAATCATTAGAACCGCTAATATTGGAAAAGGTGGAAAGAAAGTCATTGGAAGATTTGAATAGGAGTTATCGAAATTATTTCAATATATGGGTAAAAGGTA
>JAADES010000037.1 GCA_013153315.1 Aquificota bacterium | reverse complement strand
GTTTCGTCTGTTGTTGCAGTTGTAGCGGTTGTATCGGCCGTTTCATCGGTTGCTGTAGTAGCCGTAGTGTCGGCTACTTCGTCTGTTGTTGTTGCAGTTGTAGCGGTTGTATCGGCCGTTTCATCGGTTGCCGTAGTAGCCGTAGTGTCGGCTGTTTCGTCTGTTGTTGCAGTTGTTGCGGTTGTATCGGCTGTTTCATCGGTTGCCGTAGTAGCCGTAGTGTCTGCTGCTTCGTCTGTTGTTGTATCTAGTGTTCCTACAGTATTAGGCAAGTTATATAGAGCCTCTTTAGTTTTGTTAACCAAGTCTAAAACAAATTCCCTAACTTGGGGGTCGGTAACTTGGGCGAAATCTCCGTTTATTGCCGGATTTAGAACGTTGTTAATTTCGTTGTTTAAGAAGTTTATGTAATCATTTTGGTCTACATTAGCCAAAGCGTAGGTATTGGAAATTTCATTTAGATATTCTTCCACAGTCTGGGTTACTTCCTCTTGGTCCACATTGGGGGCATTTTCTACTACCTCTTTTAGGTAGTTAATTAATTCGTCTACCTCTTGGTATAGGTCGTCGGCTGTTACCGCTGTTGTTGCGGTAGATAGGGAACTATCGCTGTCGGATACAACTGTACTTTGGTTATCCTGAACTTGGTTTGTATTTTGTTCCTCTTGTTGGACTTGTTGAAGCTCCTCTTCAAAGCTGGGGCCATGATGTCTATATTGATGCCTATGGTGGTTTCTTATTTGTTGTTCTTGTTCCACTTTGTGGTGATGCTGGTGATGAACTCTCATATTTAAACCTCCTTACAAGAATAAAATATCGCCTTTGTTTGCAAAAATGTTAATGATTTGGAAAAGTTTTGTTTTTTGAAAATAAATTGCAAATCAAGAATAGTAGAGTAAAAGAGTAAGCTAATTTAGAGATTAACTTTTACCATAAACCCCGTATGTTACAGTTTAGGAAAAATCTTTTCGACCCCCGTAGGTTGGTGGTATTAATAGGTTTATCCGGTAGCGGGAAATCTTATATAGCCCGTTATTTGGAAAAATTCGGTTATACCGTTCTAAGGAGCGATGAAATTAGGAAACTTTTGGCGGGAATAAATCCTTATACCAACGCCAAAAGTGAATTTGGCAAGGGAATTTATACCGAAGAAATGACCAAAAAGGTTTACCAAACAATGGTTTCCAAAGCTAAAGAAATCCTTTCCCACGGGGGGAAGGTGGTTTTAGATGCAACCTTTCTAAGGTATTGGCAGCGGGAGCTGGTTTTAAGAAATTTCCCTTCGGCGACCTTTATATGGGTTTGGGCCCCCGAAGAGGTTGTTATTCGAAGACTTAAAACCCGAAAAGGGGATATATCCGACGCCGATGTGTCCGTTTATAGGAAACAGAAAGAAATTTTCGAACCTCCAACGGAGCTTTTAAGAACTTTTGTAATCCAAAGTGAGGAAAGGGAAAAACTTAAAGACCTTTTGGGGTTGGATTTAAACTAACTTTTTAAGAGCTTCAAGAACTTCGTCGTAGTTGGGCTCGGAAGTTATTTCGGGAACCAACTGTTTGTAAGCTATTTTTCCTTCTTTATCTACAATAAATACCGCCCTTGCCAACAAGCCTTTTAGGGCACCTTCGGCTATTAGAACTCCGTATTTTTCCATATCCCTGTATCTGAAGTCGGAAGCTACGTCGATGTTTGCTACGTTGAAGCTTTCGCAAAATCTCTTTTCGGCGAAGGGCAAGTCCATGGATACCACGGTAACGTCAACGTCGGAGAAGTCTTTTAGCAAGTTGTTGAACTTTTGGGTTTCCATTTCGCAAACGGGGGTATCCAACGAAGGCACGGTGATAATTAACTGAACTTTGCCTTTAGCTCCGCCAATTTCTTTTTCTGCGAGGTCTTTGGTTACAACGTAAGCAACGGGAGCTTTATCGCCAACATTTAGGGTAGGGCCTGCCAAAGTTACAGGGTTTCCTTTGAGGGTTACAGTTTCTGCCATTTTTTTACCTCCTTTTGGAAAATTTGACTTGATTAAGCTACCAGCCTTAAGTTGGCATTAAAATGAGCTTTCCCATACCAAAAGATGGTTTATCGCATAAAAGAAATTACATTTGTCCTTACATTCAATAGAAATCCTTTTTTGGGAGAACTCTATTTGTGTCCCTAATTTGGTAAAAAATTTTTCTCCCGAAAAGGGAAAATCGATAAAACCTACGGGAGTTTTGAATGTTTAGAAAATTCCAACTTTCGGAAGAGACCTTACAATCAATTCAGGAAAAGGGATTTACCCAACCTACCCCAATTCAGGAAAAAGCGATAGGCCCCCTTTTAGAGGGTAAAGATTTAGTAGGGCAAGCCCAAACGGGAACGGGAAAAACCGCCGCATTTGGTATTCCCATAGTGGAGTTGGTGGAACCCAAAAGCAGAGATATTCAAGCCCTAATATTGGTTCCCACAAGGGAATTGGCCATTCAGGTAGCCAAAGAGATAAAAGATTTAGGCAAAGGAAGAAAAATAAAGGTTTTAGCCCTCTACGGTGGTAAACCAGTCTGGGGTCAAATAGACCTTTTAAAGAGATTACGTCCCCAAGTAATAGTAGGAACCCCGGGGCGGATAAAGGATTTAATCGAAAGGGGGGAACTTAGACTTTCAAAGCTTAAAATTTTTGTGCTGGACGAAGCCGACCGAATGCTTGATATGGGCTTCATAGAGGATATCGAATATATCTTCAACGCAACCCCCCAAGAAAAGCAGACAATGCTCTTTTCCGCCACTTTGCCCGAAGAAATTAAACAACTGATTAAGAAATTTCTAAAAGAAGACCATACAAAGGTAGAAATAGAACCGGAAAAACCCACGGTGGACAAAATAAAACAGACCATTTATAGGGTTGAAAGTAAAGAGCTCTACCAAAGGTTTAAAGAAAAATTGGAAGAGACCCCCTTTAGGAAAGCAATAATATTTACCCAAACAAAGGCCGAAGCGGCCCAGCTCTCGAAAAAACTCAAAGAGGAAGGTTTTAGGGTTGAAGCTTTGCACGGAGACCTTTCTCAATACCGTAGAGAGCAAATATTAAAAAATTTCCGCCAAGGGAAAATAAACCTGCTGGTGGCCACCGACGTAGCCGCCCGCGGTTTGGATATAAAGGACCTCGATGTGGTTTTCAATTACAACCTTCCCCAAGATGCGGAAAGTTATATCCACCGCATAGGAAGAACAGGACGTGCGGGAAAGGAAGGTATAGCAATCTCCTTTAGTTCCGACAACCAAGATGACCGCCTTCAGCGGGTAAGAAAAATAGCAAAAGACACCTTTAAGTTTGTAAACCTTTCTAAAAAACCCTTAGGTGGTTTGAACAAAAAAAGAAAACCATTTAAAGGAAAGAGAAAAAACTTTGCCCCCAACCGTAGGAGAAGTTTTAACTCCTTGGGGGAAAAATTGGGTAGGTTTTCCCCTAAAAAGGATTAAGGTTTTTTATTTTTGCCTCTGTTGGATTTTCCCTAATTTTCGTTCTACCTTAGCCGATTTTTTAGCCTACTTTATAAAAAGGTATTTGTAAAACATGAGGGCTATTTTAGTAGGTGTTTGGAAAAAAGGAACCACCAGAAGCGAGGCTATTGACTCTATAAATGAACTTTCGGGTTTGGTTAAAGCAGTAGGCGGGAAGGTGTTAGGTAAACTAATCCAAAAAAAGGATGTTCCCGACCCCTCCACCTACATAGGTAAAGGAAAAGTTCAAGATTTAAACCTACTAATCCAAGGAACAAAAGCCGACACGGTGGTATTTGACGACCCACTAACCCCCTCCCAAGTTAAAGAGCTGGAGAAACGCATAAATGCACGGGTTTTAGACCGCACCGACTTGGTATTGGAAATTTTTACCCGAAGGGCAAAAACCAAAGAGGCTAAACTGCAGGTAGAACTGGCAAAACTCCAGCATGAACTTCCCCGCCTCTACGGTAAGGGTAAAAAATTTTCCCGACAGGCGGGAGGTATAGGAGGAAGGGGGCCTGGTGAACAGGATGCGGAAATCAGAAAAAGAATCCTAAAAAAGCGTATACACAAAATAAAAACCGAACTGGAGGAAATAAAAAAAAGAAGACGCGAACAGAGGAAGAGAAGAATAAAAGAGGTTTCCAAAGAGGGGAATTTTGTAAGGGTGGCCTTGGTGGGTTATACCAACGTTGGCAAATCAACCCTAATGAAGGCTATAACGGGTAGAGATGTTTTTAAAAAGGATATGCTTTTCGCCACTTTGGACACCACAACCTCGGCCCGCTTTGTCTACCCCGACTTAAAAATCCTTTTAACCGACACGGTGGGATTTATAAATAAACTTCCCACCGAGTTAATAGAAGCTTTTAAAGCTACCTTGGAGGAAATTCAAGAAGCCGACATAATCCTCCATGTGGTGGACGCTTCCGACCCCAAATGGTTGGAAAAAATCGAAACTGTTAACGATATCCTTAAAAAGCTGGATTTGGAAGATACAAAGCAAATATTGGTTTTCAACAAAATCGACCGCTTGATTTCCTCTCCCGAAGAGCTTTCCTATTTAGACCACTCCATGATGGTTGGACAAATTCCCAACGTTTACGTCTCGGCGGAGAAAAAATGGAACATTGACCAACTGCTGGAAAAAATCCGAACTTTGGCTAACCAAAAAAGGGAAGAAGAAAATTTATCACCCCAATAAGGGTTTTAAACTACCGCGGCCATAGATACTACTTTTTTTAAGTCTTTAAAAGCCTTTGCCTTTAGCTCTATATCTTTTGCCAAGGAGGGTTTTCTTAAAAGTTTTAAAAACTCCTCCGTTTGGTAACCCAATTTTTGGAATATTCCCAAATCTTGGAGCTTATAAATTAGGTCGAACGCTACATGTTTTATTGCTTTTCTACCTTGGTGGTCTATAAAGTCCGCCTCTATAGAATAGCGTTTGGCCATCCACCAATTTTGCTCCATTATCGAGGGATGCAATAGAGGGTCTCCGTAGGTTTCCGAGTAGGCCGAGATAGCCCTAACCAACCTTGTAATGGTTTTTATTCTTTCCAAATCCCAAAGGGAGTCGAAAACCCTAATTTCCACCGTTCCCAAGTCGGGACGAAGTCTTATATGCCACCAAAGGTCTTTTATGTTTTCTATAACCTTGTTTTGGTAAAGGAAATTAACTAACTCCCTATATTGGTCGAAATTTTCAAACTGAGGAGGTAAACCGGCCCGCGGAAGTTGTTCAAACTTTACCAACCTCCAGCTGTGGATTCCCGTATTTTTTCCCTTGTAAAAAATAGAGTTGGCACTTAATGCCAACAGGATAGGGGCAAACTTTACCAAGTTATTAAAAGCCTTCAACGCCCAAGCGGCATTGGGAAAACCTATATGAATGTGAATTCCGTAAATGTAAAAATCTCTTAAGATTTCCTGAAACTGGTTTGCAAAAAATTTATATCTTTCCGAGTAGTTAATTTTAGTTTCCCTTTCGGTAGGTAAAAACAGAGTTCCTAACCCTACGAGGTGAAAACTTTTTTTAACCGCCAGAGGTTTTAGATTTTCCAAAATTTCCTTTAAAAGGTTTATTGCCTCATTTTCATCTTCGGAGGGAGGTGTTACCAACTCAACCATAGATTGGTATACCTCTTTATGAAGAAAGGGTTGAAACTCTACAGGGATAGTTTCATAAATTTCATCAAAAATATCTTTAGGTTGAAAAGTTTTCCTATCCAATATTTGGAGTTCCCATTCAATTCCCACCGTTAAAGGTTGGGAGCTTTTCCACTCCTTTATAAGGACTGTCATCCTTTTAAAAGATTGTCCAATATTTCTTCTTTATGGCATTAAACTTTACCAAAATTGTCAACGCCGCCCAAATGCAACATTTGGATTCCACCACCATTAATGAAATAGGCATTCCCTCTTTGGTTTTAATGGAAAACGCCGCCCGCGGTGTGGCTAAGGCGGTATTGGAAGAATTTCCCACAGCCAAGAAAATTTTGGTAGTAGCCGGAAAGGGAAACAACGGTGGGGATGGAATAGCCGCCGCAAGGATTTTGAAAAACTTATACCCCGAAAGGGAGATTGTGGTTTTTCTTCCCTACGAGGTGGATGAATTAAAAGAAGACCCTAGGGTGCAATACAAAATAGCCAAACAGGTTGGGGTTAAATTTGTTAAAGAACTTCCTCCCTTGGAAGGGTTTGACCTAATAATAGACGCCATATTCGGAACAGGTTTTAAACCTCCCATAAAAGGTAGATGGGCCTCCATAGTAAAACAACTAAATGCGGCAGGTAAACCTATTTTGGCCGTTGATATACCCAGCGGAATATCTTCCGACAATGGAGCCGTTTATGAACCCGTTATAAAAGCCCAAGTAACGGTAACTTTTGCCCTACCCAAATATGGGCAGGTTTTATATCCCGCTTCCGCCTATTGTGGAAAGGTTCTAATAAGGGATATATCCATTCCTATCCACCTGTTTGAGGAAAGTTTAAAAACCAACCTAATAGAGGTTTCCAAGTTAAAAAACCTACTCCCTAAAAGGGAACCTTTTACTTATAAAAACCGCGAAGGACATGTATTAATTATCGGAGGTTCGCCGGGCAAAACCGGTGCCGTAATGATGGCGGCTAAAGCGGCCACCGAAGCGGGGGCCGGTCTTGTTACCGCCGGAGTTCCCGAAAGTTTAAACCCCATAGTGGAAAACTACCTCATAGAGGAAATGACCCAGCCCCTCCCCGAGGTGGAAAAGGGTTATCTCCATCCCCTGTTGGGGGACTTTATTTTCGAAAGTCCCGACTATAAAAGATTCACCTCCTTGGTAATAGGGCCGGGTATGGGTAGGTACAAAGGTGGTCAAGAACTAATAGAGGATTTTCTAACCCGTTGGGAAAAACCTATGGTTATAGACGCTGACGGAATAAACAACCTTGCCGACTTGGGGACAAAAGGAAAGGAACTTCTAAGAAACCGCAAAATCCCTGCGGTATTAACCCCCCATGTGGGTGAAATGCAGCGGCTTACCGGTCTCTACAGCCAGGATATAATCCATAACCAGATAGAGGTAGCACGAAAATTTGCAACCGAAAACAACTGCTATGTGGTATTGAAGGCCGCCCGAACGGTGATAGCGACCCCCGAAGGGGATACATACGTAAATGTTAGAGGAACCCCCGCAATGGCAAAAGGTGGTATGGGAGATGTTCTTTCGGGCATATTGGGTGCTTTAATATCTAAACTCCCTTTAAAGGAAGCTTTGGTTTTAGGTGTAAGCCTGCACGCCTTGGCGGGTGAAATATCGGAAGACCAAAAGGATACCGAAAGCGTCCGAGCCACCGATGTAATTAGAAATATCTCTTCCGCCTATAGGTTTATTAGATACTACAACCCAAACGGGGATAAAAGAAAAAATTTCCTCCTCCAATATTAGGAATCACTTAAATTTCTGCTTTTTTTAGAGGTTTAAAACTAACCCTTTCTTTGGTCTATCTTTCTTTTTCTCACCCCTAAAGGTTTCTACAAAAAGAACTATTTTTGTAATTAAACAATGGCAAAACCCTACAAGGTTTACGGAAAAATCCAAAAGGTGGGAGGAATATTTTTAGAAGCTACCGTGCCGGGTGGGAAAGTTGGCTCCCTCGTGGAGATAAAAGGAAAAGATAAAAAACTTTGGGGGGAAATAATTTCCATAAATAAAAACCGTGCGGTAATAATGCCATTCTCCAATCTTTACGGGTTAGACCGTTCGGCAAAAATAGAGGTAAAAGATATTCCCGTTTCGGTTTATGTGGGCGAAGGGTTAATTGGTAAGGTGGTTAACGCCTTTGGAATACCCTTTGACGACAACAAACCACCTTTAAATACCGAACCTATAGAGATAAAACTCGAACCTATAAATCCCCTCCACAAAGAAAAAATTAAAGAACCTTTCGATACAGGCATAAGGGCGATAAATGGGCTTTATACCTTTGGGAAAGGTCAAAAAGTGGGAATTTTTGCTGCGGCAGGGGTAGGAAAAACCACCATGTTGGGAATGATAACCCGCTTTTCCGAAGCCGATATAGTTGTTCTTTCCCTAATCGGAGAAAGGGGGCGGGAAGTCAGGGAATTTGTAGAGGACATTCTAGGCCCTGAGGGAATGAAAAAAAGCATAGTGGTGGTTTCCACCGCCGACGACCCCCCGGTTAACAAAGTGAAAGCGGCCTTTTCCTCGATGGTAATAGCCCGCTATTTTGCATTGGAAAAAGGAAAAAACGTCCTCTTCATGATGGATTCAATAACCCGTTTTGCCATGGCTAAAAGGGAACTCGGGCTGGCTTCGGGAGAACCTCCAACCTTAAAGGGTTATACACCCTCGGTATTTTATGACCTATCTTTGTTGGCCGAAAGTTGCGGAAATTTCAAAAAAGGAAGCATAACCGGCATATTTTCCGTTTTAGTGGAAGGAGACGATATAACCGACCCCGTTGCCGACTTTATGATAGGTGTTTTGGATGGTCATATAATTTTGAGCCGAAAAAGGGCTTATGAAAATATTTATCCAGCCATAGAACCGCTAAAAAGTATCAGTAGGATTATGCCCAATGTGGTGCCCCCGAAAATTTATGAAATGGCCCAATATATAAAAAGCGTTTACGCAACCTACGAGAAAATGGAAGACGTTATAAATTTAGGTATTTACAAACCCGGTTCCAACCCCAAGGTGGATTTGGCAATAAAAGCCAAACCTCTCATAGACGATTACTTCCGCCAACGGGTCAACGAAAAGGTAGATTTGCAACAGAGCTGGGAGCAATTATCAAATTTATACACTAGAATAAAACAAATGGAGGTTGCTTAAAATGGCCATTGATGGTATAAACAACAGTGTCCAATATGTGGACGACAATTACAATCCCTATAACCTATCAACGGAGGATTTTCTAAAAATCTACACCACCCTCTTGCAGAACCAAGACCCTACCCAACCTATGGATGTAAACCAAATGATTCAGCTTAACTATGAGCTGGAGCAAATTCAATTTATGAACCAATTGGAGGAAACTTTACAAACTCTAATAAACACCCAACAGTTAACCTTTATAACCCAAGCCTCCAACCTTATAGGTAAAACGGTAGTTTTTAAAGAAAATTACATAACCAATCCCCAAGCTCAGTATGTCCTAATTTCCGATTCAAACTACTCCAACGTAGAAATACAAATTGTTAACGTGGACACCGGGCAGGTGGTAAAAACTATAAACACCGACCTTCAACAGGGGGAAAACGACCTGGATACCTCTTTCCTACCGGCGGGAACATACGCCGTAAATGTCTACTACAACGGGCAACCCTTGCAGAACGTCCAACTGGGACAAAAAGATACCGTGCTTTACGTCAGTTTGGTGAATAACCAGCCTGTTTTGGGAACCAATTTTGGCGAAAAATCCTTGAACGATATTCTTTACATTAGTTCTTAAATAATTATGAACTAAAGGAGGAATAAAGGTGGCTACTAAATTCAGACCAATACTAGAAAAATTGGTTAGAGATGCCGGGCTAGAAGGTGCCGTTTTAACCACCGCCGACGGTCTGCCTGTTGAAGCAGTTTTGCCCGCCGGCTTATCCGAAGACCGATTGGCGGCAATGTCGGCGGCTATCCTTTCCTTGGGTGAAAGGGCGGCAATGGAATTGGAAAAAGGAAAGCTGGAACAGATAACAGTTAAAAGTGAAGGTGGCTATGTAATAGTTACCGGTATAGGAAACGAGGCTGTCCTAACGGTAATGGCAGGCCCCGATGCAAAGCTGGGATTGCTTTATCTCGAAATAAGAAAGGCGGAAGAAGAATTAGCTAAATTACTTTAATTTTTTAGGCTTTAATGCCCTTCGCCCTTGGCCATTTTTAAAGCATGTTTTAACAGTCCGCCCAACATTTGTAGGTAGTCCTTAACGGCACCCTTGGAGCCCGGTAAAACCAGCACAATTTTTGAGTTTGGTAAAACATAGCCGCCGCCACGGGAAACAAGAGCCTTTGGAGTATATCGGGTTCCGAATATTCTTATAGCCTCACCAAAACCCTTAATTTCCTTTACTGCCAGTTCCCCAACCGCTTCGGGGGTTATATCTCTGGAGGATAAACCCGTTCCTCCGGTGGTTATAACTATATCGGCACCCTCTTTTAGGGCTTTTTTTATTTCCTCCTGAATAAGACTTTTATCGTCGGGAACAACCTTGTAGTAAACTACCTTTGCCCCTTGTTTCTCTAACAATTCTTTGGCAAGTGGCCCGCTTTTGTCTTCATAAACACCTTTAAAAGCACGGTCGGAAACGGTTATAACAGCCGCCTTTATACCTTGTAAGTCTTCAAAATGTTGACTTTTACCACCTTTTTTATCCAACAGCTTAATTTCTTCGATAACCATGCTTTTGTCAAAGTTTTTGCACATATCGTAGATGTTTAAAAGCGCTACGCTTACCGCCGTAAGCGCCTCCATTTCATAACCTGTTCTGGCAATACCTTTGACGGTAGAAAAAACTTCTATACAACCCTCGGCAAGCCGAACCTCCATTTCAACATGGTCAAACCCTACTGGATGGCAAAAAGGTAGTAGGTTAGGGGTTGCTTTTGCCCCATAGATACCCGCAAGTTTTGAGGCTTCCAAACAATCCCCTTTGGGCAAGTCTTTATTTTTTATCTTTTCCACACATTCCTTAGAAAGCCTAATACGCCCGTAGGCTTTTGCTTCCCTTAGGGTTTCGAATTTACCGGAAACATCTACCGTTCTCATAGTAGGGGAAATTTACCAACAAGAACTTAAGAAGGTTTTAACTTTATAAATTCCTCTTTATGGAACACTTTAGTTATTTAACTCCTAACTATGCTCGGCTTTCTGTTAAATTTGTCCGTGGAGAGGGAGTCTATCTTTACGACGAACAGGGAAAGGAATATATAGACCTTCTTTCCGGCATAGGGGTCAACAGTTTAGGTTATAACCATCCGAAGTTAACCAAAGCTATCTGTCAACAGGCTAAGGAGTTAATACATATTTCCAACCTTTTTGAGGTTCCCTATCAAGAGGAGTTGGCCCAAAAGTTGGTTGAAACCTCCTTTGGCCCCAAAAAAGGGAAGGTCTTTTTCTGCAACAGCGGGGCCGAAGCTAACGAAGCCCTCATTAAGCTTATCAGAAAATATTTCCGCGACCAAGGTCAGGATAAATATGAAATAATCACCTTTAAAAGTTCCTTTCATGGCAGAACCTACGGTAGCCTTTCGGCAACGGGACAGCCTAAACTGCACGAAGGTTTTGAACCTATGCTGGAAGGTTTCCGTTATGCGGAATTTAACAATATAGAGAGCGTTAAAGAGCTAATTAACGAAAAAACGGCCGCTATACTTATTGAGGTTATTCAGGGTGAAGGTGGCGTTAATCCCGCCGACGAAAATTTTATAAAGGAACTTTATGAGCTTACCCGCCAAAAAGGCCTTCTTTTTGCCGTTGACGAGGTTCAAACGGGCAACGGTCGAACCGGAAAATATTGGGGTTTTCAACACTACGGTATTGTTCCCGACTTGTTTTCCACAGCGAAAGGTTTGGGCTCAGGTGTGCCTGTAGGGGCTTTGGTCGCCAAAAATGAAATAGCCGAACACTTTACCCCCGGAAGCCACGGTTCAACTTTCGGCGGAAACCCTTTAGCCATGCGGGCGGGTTTGGTGGTTTTCGAGGAATTGGAAAGCGGACTTTTAAACCACGTTGCCCGTGTGGGGAATTATTTCAAAGAGAAATTAACCTCCTTAGGTGTAGGAAAGATAAAAGGAAAAGGCCTTATGTTGGGTTTGGAATTGGAAAAACCCTGTAAAGATATAGTTTTAAAGGGACTTAAAAAGGGTCTTGTTTTTAACTGCACCGCCCAAAGGGTCTTAAGATTTCTACCGCCTTTGGTTATTACCGAAGATGAAATAGACCGAGCGGTGGAAATATTGGAAGAAATACTAAGGGAGGAAAGTTAAGAAAACCAAACCTTTAGTTGATAGCTTTTAATTCTTCTTGGATTTTCTTCTTAAGGAAATCTATAAATTCTTCAACCTTCATAGTGCCGAGGTTTTTACCTTCTTTTTTGCCCCTTACCGCCACCGTTTGATTTTCCATTTCCTTATCTCCCACAACTAGCATGTAGGGTATTTTTAACAGTTCCGCCTTACGGATTTTCGCCCCAAGACTTTCCTCCGAGAGGTCAACCTCTACCCTAATACCCGCTTTTTTGAGTTCCTCGGCCACCTTTAGGGCATAGTCGTTGTGCCTGTCGGCTATAGGAAGGACTATCGCTTGGGTGGGGGCTATCCAAACGGGAAGAAGGCCTGCAGTGTGTTCCAGTAAAACCCCCGTAAAGCGTTCTATGGAACCCAAAACGGCTCGGTGAATCATATAGGGGCGGTGGGGTTTATTGTCGGGGCCTACATAGGTCATATCGAACCTTTCGGGTAGGTTAAAGTCAAACTGAATTGTAGATAATTGCCAGAACCTTCCTATGGCATCTTTAACTTTTATGTCTATTTTGGGCCCGTAAAATGCACCGCCACCTTCGTCGTAGTCGTAGTCTAGACCCAGCTCTTTAACGGCGTTAATAAGGGCGTTTGTAGCTACCTCCCATTGCCTATCGTCTCCGACCGACTTTTCGGGGCGGGTGGATATGTAAATTTTGTATTCCTCAAAGCCAAAGACTTTGAGAATATCCAAAGCGAATTTTAAAGCTTTTTTAATTTCCTCGTTAACCTGCTCCTCGGTGCAGATAATGTGAGCGTCGTCTTGGGTAAAGCCCCTAACCCTTAATAGCCCGTGTAGAACGCCCGAAAGTTCATAACGGTAAACGGTTCCCAATTCGAAAAACCTCAGGGGAAGTTCTTTATAACTCCTTACTCGGGATTTGTATATAGCTATATGGAAGGGGCAGTTCATCGGTTTTACAAAGTAGGTTTCATTATCCATTTCCATAGGAGGGAACATGTTCTCTTTGTAAAACTCCAAGTGTCCCGAGGTTTCCCACAACACTGACTTACCTACATGGGGAGTATATACAAACTGATAACCCCTTTTGTAGTGTTCGTCTCTTAAAAAGTCCTCAAGAAGTTTTCTATATAAAGCTCCCCTCGGTAGCCATAATATAAGTCCCGCTCCTATGTTGTTATCTATGGTGAAAAATTCCAGTTCCTTACCGAGTTTTCTATGGTCTCTTTTTTTAACCTCTTCGAGGAAGTTAAGATAGTTTTTCAAATCCTTCTTAGTCCAAAAAGCTACCCCATAAATCCTTTGAAGCATAGGCTGGTCGCTTTTGCCCATCCAGTAGGCACCTGCTATGTGGGAAAGTTTAAATTCTCCCGCCTTTCCTGTAGAAGGTAAGTGCGGCCCTCTACATAGGTCTATAAAGTTGCCCTGTTTGTAAATAGTTATAGGTTGCCCTTCGGGGATGCGGTCTATTATTTGTATTTTGTATTTTTCCCCCAGCTCGGAAAATAGTTTTTTGGCCTCCTCCCTTGAAAGCTCAATTCTCTCTATAGGAAGGTCGCGTTTAATAATTTCCCGCATTTTTTCTTCGATTTTTGGGAGGTCTTCCTCTTTCAGGTGAACGCCCTCTATTTCAACATCGTAGAAAAAGCCGTTTTCGGTTGTCGGGCCTATCCCGAGGTGGACATTTTTCCTGCCGTAAATTTCGCTTAAGGCCTGGGCAAGAATGTGGGCCATGGTGTGCCGCATAATTTCGATGCCTTCTTTAGAACCCTTGTAGATAGGTTTTATTTCGGCCGAAAACTCCAAAGGAGTGTGAACATCAAATATCCCACTTTCGGAGGCTTTACTGTCTTGTAGAAGTTCCTCTTTTTGGTCTTCTTTTTTTATCTCTTCCAACGGTTGGACGAGAGCTCCGATAGCCCCTTTTATGTTAAGCTCTTCAAAAATCTTTCCTATAGGGGTTCCTTTAGGAAATTCAAATTCTTTACCCTTAAAAAGGACTTTAATTTTTTCCATGCATTATTAATTTTCGCCCGATTTGGGAAATTATTAGAAACTCCTTCAGAGGAAAAGGTTTAAGGAATAAACAAGGGAGGGTAAAGTTAAACTTTGTTAACTTCCCCTATCTTGCTTTCCACCGATTTAATTTTTTGCTCCATGCGGTTGGACTTGCCCTTTCGGTAGTCGACCTGCATAACCAGATAGATGCGGTTGCAACCTTCTTCCTGCAAAATTTTGTAAGCTCTGTCTATAAGTTTGAAAACCTCATTAATATCGTCCGTTTCTATAATGGTGGCCATAGGCGTCAATTTGTAGGGTAGGCCACTTTCTTTTATCAGTTTTATTACTTTGGAAACGTAGGGAGATACACTCTCACCCTTGTCGGTCGGGAACATAGACAAACTTACAAGGTAGCTCATGCCATTAAAGTATCTATATACCTTAGAGGTTCACCAATGATAAACGTCCCCCGTGTGGAAGCCGTCAGTTTAAGACCCTTAGAGGAAGTTCCTTCTATAGCTACCACAGCCAAACCCGAAGTAAGAGAAGGAAAAATCCAACTGGTTAAAACACCTCCCGCGGCAGCTAAGTTTTTCGAGTCGGTTCCCTTGGGTGCAACGCTGGAGGCCGAGGTTGTAAAAGCTTCCAAAGAGGAACTTTTAATACTTCTAAACTTTCAAGGCAGAAAGGTAGAAATATCGGTAAAAAATCCGTTGGGATTGGACTTTATCCCGGGGCAAAAAATACTTCTTACCCTCGTTGATAGAAACCCTTACATTTTAAAAATCCGCCTCCCCATTGAGGAAAACTATCGACTCTTTTCCCTCGTCAGGAGTTTTTTTAACTCACCCTTAGGAAGGGGTTTTTCCTTTTTTCTTAATTTACCCTCTTTGGGATTGGCATTAAAAAACAGCGGTATCTTTTACGAACATAAATTTGTCCGCTACCTGTTGGGACAGGAAAAGAAAGAGAACCTGCAGAGGGACGTAAAATACAAACTGCTAACCCTAATTAGGAGCTTCAGCTTAGACCGCCCCAAACACCAACTTATAGCCCTCCCTGCAGGCTTTAATCAAGTAAGGTCGCTACCCGAGATATTCCGATATGTGAACCTTAAAAGTTTTTTGGAAGTTTATTCTCCCTTTTATGAGCTCTCTCCCCGATTAATAGAAACCCTTGACAGTTTTATTTTTCTTACCAGAAGAGAGTTTCTAAAAAAAATCCCTCCCATAAAAAGGAAAAGAATAGAAAAAGGATTCCTTGAAAAGGAAATCTTTTTATCCAAAGTCAATAAAGAAATTTTCAAAAACTTCCCCAAAAAGGCTATTACTATTTACCAACTGCAGGAGTTGATGGATTTTATCCAAACCTTGCAAGGTTGGGCAGTATCCAACCACTTTAGGAAGGTAATAATTCCTATAACCTATCAAGGAGAAAATTTTTTCGTAGGAATTTACGAAGTAAAGGGTAAAAAGAACATTTCCCTATTGTGGAAAGATGGCTTGGTCAAAATAACCTATACCGAATCCAGGCCGATAGAACTAAAATTGTTCTTCATTTTAAAGAACAAACAAACAATGGAAAAAATCCGTTCGGAAATAGACCAACTGAGGAAGGAACTTCAGCAGTTGAACCTCAAGGTGGAAAATATAGATTTTTCTGTGGCTCCCAATGTAGAAGAATTATTTATTCTGGATATGGCCGATTCCGATAAAGAACAATTTATGAAAATGTATTTGTGAGACCATTCATGTTTTATTGGAAGAAACCTTCCCTTAGGGGATAAAAGGGATAAATATCATTAACTTTCTATGGCAATAAAAGTAGCTATCAACGGTTTCGGGAGAATAGGAAGAGGAACCCTCAGGGCCTATTTTGAAGCTCTAAAAGGCTCTTCCAAAGTAGTAATTCCCAACATGGTAAATCCTCAAATGTTGGAAGAAGTGGAAATTGTAGCCATTAACGATGTAGCCGGTGTTAAAAATTCCGCCCACCTATTCAAATACGATTCCGTTCACGGAATATATGAGGGAGAAGTAAAAATTAAAGATGAAAATACTCTGGTAATAGACGGTAAAGAAATAAAAGTGTTTAGCGAATATGACCCCGAAAATCTTCCTTGGAAGGAATTGGGGGTAGATATCGTCTTAGAATGTACCGGAAAGTTCCGCGATAGAGAAGGTGCGGGTAAACATCTCAAAGCGGGAGCCAAAAAAGTTATTATTTCCGCCCCTGGGAAAAAAGTTGATAAAACCATTGTATTGGGTGTCAACCACAACGAATATAACCCCAGCGAACACCATATAATTTCTAACGCCTCCTGCACAACCAATTGCCTAGCCCCGCTGGCCAAAGTTATAAACGAAAACTTCGGAATAGTAAAAGGAGTAATGACTACCACCCACGCCTACACAATGGATCAAAGACTTTTAGACGGAACCCACAAAGACCTACGAAGAGCCAGGGCGGCGGCTATTAATATAATTCCCACCACAACCGGGGCAGCTAAAGCTACTGGAGAGGTTATACCCTCCCTAAAGGGCAAACTGGAAGCAGAAGCAAGAAGGGTTCCCGTAGCCGACGGTTCGATGATAGACCTAATAGTTGTTTTGGATAAAGAAACCACACCTGAGGAAATTAACGAGGTTGTAAAACAAGCCTCTCAAAACGAACTTAAAGGTATACTTCAGTATGTGGAAGAGCCTATAGTTTCCCAAGATATTGTAGGAAATCCATACTCATCCATATTTGACAGCCTACTGACAAAGGTAGTTGGGGGAAATCTTGCCCATTTGGTTGCCTGGTATGATAACGAATGGGGTTATTCCAACCGTATGAGAGATTTAATGCTTTTTGTAGCCGAAAGAATTTCATGATGTTTTTTTCTTCTTTTTCTCGTTATACCTTTTAAGTAAATGTCAAGTTTTAGGTAGGAATAAAAAAAGGGCTGGCAGCGACCTACTTTCCCGTGCCGCGGTCCGGCA
>JAADES010000013.1 GCA_013153315.1 Aquificota bacterium | reverse complement strand
CATTTAAATCCGCAATTTCTAGAACTTTGAACTCCAGCCTCCCGTTTAAGTCATTAAGGGTTTTTTCAGATAAATAATTCGGGCGGGAAGTTATCAATACATAACATTGGGGGTTTTTTAAGCCATCATGTAAACCCTCTAGGAGGTTTTTAACTTCTTCCTCCGAAAGGTTGTAGTTCATAACAAATTCATCCAACCCGTCCAATAAAAGGATTGATTTATTAAAACCTTCAAAGGGATAAGAAACCTCTTCCCCCCATAGGTAAGGTTTATAAGCTTCTCCTAGCTCGGATTTAAGATATTTTTCTAATACTTCGATAGGTTTTTCTTTGAACTCTTCGGGTAAATTTCTTAATTGAACCACATAAAGTTTGTATTTAAAAATTTGTTTCGGGTAGGGTTCTCTATTTTTTTCGGCCCATTCGGAGGCTAATTTTTTAACCAAAGAGCTTTTTCCGCTACCCGGTTGTCCCAATACTAACAAAAACTTTGTTCGGTTTTCTTCCCATAAATCCCAAAGGTTGATTTTTAAACTTTGATTGTTTTTCCCTTCAATAGGTTTTTTATAAAATGGTTCCACATAAACTTTATTCAGACCTATATTTAAATCCCTATCTAAGGGGAGCGGTTTTTTAAAAAGATCCTTTAAGAGGTTTTTATATTCCTTTTTTCTTAGACTTTCTATTACAGTTTGTTTTATTACTTTTTTAGCTCCTTCTTCTAGAAATTGTTCAGCTATCTTTCTAACGATTTCCTCCATAAAAAAAATATACTTCCCAACAATTATTTCCTATGAATGCTTCGACCCTACAAAAGGAAAAACTTTATTACTCCCTTAAGGATTATTTTTTAGAGAAATACGGCACAAGGGTGCAAAAAATAACGGTAGCTTTACCCTTTACCTGTCCCAACATAGATGGAACCAAAGGTAGGGGTGGCTGTATCTACTGCTATGCGGGGAGCATTCCTCCCAATTTAACGCCCACCAAGCCTTTGAAGCAACAGATAGAGGAAGCTATTTTGCGTTACAAAAGGAGATTCAAAAATAAAAAAGTCCTTTTTACGGTTTATTACCAAAGCTATACCAACACCTACGGAGATATCGACTATCTAAAAAGCATTTACGATGTGGCTCTGGAATTTGACGAAGTGGTGGGCATAGATGTGGGAACCCGCCCCGACTGTGCCCCCGAGGAGGTTTTAGACCTTTTGGCCGGCTACACCGATAAAGGGCTGGAGGTGTGGGTTGAATACGGCCTCCAAAGTGCAAACTTCGAAAGCCTAAAAAAGATAAACCGACAGCACGGGGTTAGCGATTTTGTTGACGCCGTTCTAAGGACAAAGAAAAGGCCTTTGAAAGTTACCGCCCATATTATCGTAGGCCTACCTTGGGAAACAGAGGAAGATTTTTATGAGACCGCCAAAATGGTGGCGGCCTTACCTATAGACGGGTTAAAAATTCACCCCCTCTACATAATGGAGCATACAAAACTGGGGGAAATGTATAAGCGGGGAGAATTTCAACCCCTGCCGCTGGAAAAATACGTAAAAATTGCCGCCGACATTATAGAGATGATGCCTCCCAACATGATTATTATGCGTTTTACCGCCGAAGGCCACGACGATAAGCTTTTGGCTCCCGAATACTGCCGCCTCTCTTGGAAAAATAAAGTCAAGCAAATGGTTGAGCAAGAACTCTTAAGGAGAAATTCCCGCCAAGGTAGCCGTTGTCCTTTTAATCGGCATATAGCATTTTGATTAATGGATTTTAAATTTCTTTTACCCTTCAAGAAAAGAAAAAATGAGGAGATAAAAATAAACTTTTTCGGATACCTCTATATAGGCTTTACCCTCCTAATCGGCTTTGCCGCCGTGAATACAGGCAACAATATCCTTTACATACTTCTATCCTTTCTATTGGCCCTTATGGGTATTTCGGGGTTGTTTTCCGTTTACAACCTCAAAAGGTTAAAGGTTAACTTTATTCCTCCTAAGGAAGTATGGTGCTGTAAAGAAAACCCTTTCGAGTTAATAATTAGAAACCAAAAAAGGATTCCTTCCTTCCTTATAAGGGTTATTTCGCCTTTGAAAAATACCCTTTCGGGGATTATTCCTAAGGTGGAAAAACTCTATAAGGGTCAAATTTTTATAAAACCAACCCGCAGGGGGTTATTAAAAATTAATGAGATATACCTCGAAAGCGATTTTCCTTTTGGCTTTTTTACCCGAAGGTTGAAGGTAAAAACCGACCTCGAGGTGGTTATTTTTCCCAAACCTATAGAGGTAAAAATTCCCGTTTTAAAACAGCTCCACAGGGGGAAATTGGAAAAAACCACTTCAACACTAAAAGGAAAAAAGCTATCGGGCGATACCGTAGAAGGTATTAAGGAATATTCCAACGAACCGAGGAACCTAATCTATTGGAAAGCCTTTGCGAGGACAGGTCAGCTCTATGCTAAGGAAGTATCTTCGGAAGAGCTCCTAAGGGAGTTCACCATAGATTTAGAAACCCTACCAGGGAAAACATTGGAAGAAAAAATAGGTCAGGCCACCTATTTGGTTTTAAAGCTCCACCGAATGGGTTTTGCGGTAGGTCTAAAATACTCCAACAAAGTGAAAATAGAACCCGCCTACGGCGGTGAACATTTAAAAAAGCTCCTTACCACTTTGGCCCTTCTTTAGAGGTTTACTATTTCAAACCAACATTGTTGGGTCTGAAAATCCCTTTCCTTCCAACGCACCCCTATAGCACCCGTTAAAGCCTTCATAAAGCCCTCCACAAAACCCCAACCTATCCAACAAACGGGGTGTTTTATAGGCTCCAGCTGCCGAGGTTCTAAAAATTGGGGGTAAAAAATACATTGGCATATGCAGGCCCTATTAGGCTCTTTTTTTACACCTTGGGCAAAACCCATTATGTTCAAACCCTTTTCAAATATTTCTTCCCACTCCTCCTTTGGGTGGTTTTTCATTAAATCCCTCGCAACGGAACGGCCCAACTCCCTTAGAAGGGAATAGGCCCCCTTAGTTCCATAAATCTCCTCCATTTGGGAAGCTATTTCAAAAACGATTTCCGGAACGGTGGATAGGTTTTTTTCCTCTACCTTTCTTTGGAATAGTTTTAAGCCTTTCTCTCCCAGTATCTCCTTTAAATGGCCGTATATATCGTCCAGAAGCTCCTTTTGGATACCGTTGTTCATATCCTTTGAGATACAAGAAAAGGTTGGTTTTAGCAAGTATTTACTCGTTGAGTAAGAAATAAAGAGAACTTTTAAAGGAAAAGAAATAAAAAACCTTAGCGGGAAAGGAATTTGTAATACCTTTTCATGGTGATATGGCCTTCTATACGGTGGAGGGTATCCAAGGCGACTCCAACCGTGATTAGGGCGGTTGTTCCCCCGAAGTAGAAAGGTATGTTGGTTTTTATCGAAATTAAAACGGGTATTATTGCTATAACCGCTAAGAAAATAGCCCCCACGAAAAGCAGGCGGTTTATTACTGTGGCCAAATATTCTTCCGTTTCCTTACCCGGTCTTATTCCCGGAATAAAGGCTCCCGCCCTTTGGAGGTTTTCCGCTATATCTTGGGGATTGAGAATTATCGAAGCGTAAAAGTAGGTAAACACAATTATTAAAACCACATAGAGGATGTTATAAATTGGCGACTCGAAGCTGAGCCATTCCTTTAGGAAGGCTAAGCTTTCAATGTGGAGCATCTGGATTATTGTTGTGGGGAATATCAAAATAGCTTGGGCGAAAATTATCGGCATAACGCCCGCAGGATTTAGCTTAATTGGCAGATAGGAGGCGGTGGGGGCCCCGAATCCTAAGTTCCTTTGGGGGTATTGGATGGGAATTCTTCTTTCCGCCTCTTGGATAATAACAATTCCCACAATAATGGCTATAACGGCAAGAATGATTAAGGCTAAGTCAATTATAGATAACTGACCGGCCTTAAACCGCTGCCAAATCTCCATAACCATATCGGGAAAACGGGCTACTATACCGGCAAAGATTATTAGAGAGGCCCCATTTCCTATTCCGTGTTTGGTAATTTGCTCTCCCAACCAGGTTATAAACATTGCTCCCGCCACCAATATGAGGACGGACAAAATAACAAAACCCAACCCGGGGTTATAAACCAAGGGAGTCCCCGACGGGGAAACTTGATTTTGCAACCAAAAGGTGATAAACAAAGCCTGTAAGGTTGCCACCAATAGGGTTAGGTATTTCGTATATTCCTGAATTTTGTATCTACCATAATCCCCTTCCTCCTTTTGGAGCTGTTGAAGGTAGGGAACCGTGGCTGTTAAAAGTTGCATAACAATCGAGGCGGTTATGTAGGGTAAAATTCCCAAGGCGAAAACGGTCATTTTTCCGAGGTTCCCGCCCGAAAATATGTCGTAGAGCCCGAAAATACTGTTTTGCATTTGGGCAAAAAACTCACTAAGGGCGTCGATATTGATACCCGGCAAAGGAATGTGGGCACCCAGGCGGTAAATAACGAGCAAGGCTAAGGTAAACAAAAATTTTCTTCTTAATTCTTTAATTTCCCATAAATCCACTATCCAGCGAAGCATACCGTCATATTATCCGAGCCAAGAAACTTAGGTAGGCTTTGAAAGCTTATTAATAACCCTCTCGAGGTCGGATTAACAAGGAAACCCTAAAAGGGTTAAGTTTAAAAACCTCAAAAGGGAGAGAAATTAAAAAACCTGATTTAGGTATTGGTTTTTATATTTGACATAATTGAGAGCGTTTTCTTTTATTTTTTCTATCTCCTCGGGGGTTAGTTCCCTTTTTACCTTTGCGGGCTGACCCATCAGTAAAACACCGGGAGGGAACTTTTTTCCCGGGGGAACCAAGGAGCCGGCGGCAACAATGGTATTTTCTTCTATAACCGCCCCGTCGAGGACTATGGCACCTATTCCTATTAAAACGTTATTTTTTATAGTGCAACCGTGCAAAATAGCCCCGTGGGCCACCGAAACATAATCGCCTACTACGGTGGGAAATCCATCGCTGCGGTCGGGTTTGGTGTAGTGGGTTACATGGATTATCGCACCGTCTTGGATATTGGTATTACTACCTATTCTTATGTAATGAACGTCCCCCCTTAAGATTGCCCCGAACCAAACCGAGCTGTCGGCCCCTATTTCCACATCCCCTATTATGGTAGCGTTGGGGGCAACATACACCGAAGGGTCTATTTTGGGATACAAACCTTTGTAAGGTTTGATAATCGCCATTTCAATTTTAGGAAATTTTAAATTGCTCCCCAAATAGGAAATAATGGTTTCTTAACAATGACCTTAAACCGTTCTTTGTTTAATTTAGGGAGGTTCCCGAAATGAAAGTTCTTTTAATCACCTTCGACAAAGAAATGGAAAAAAAGATTAGGGAGCTCCTCAAGGAGCATCAAGTTATAAGTGCCAAAAATGGAGAAGAAGCATTATTGTTAGATACCGCCGATGTAGATATTGTCATATACGATGCCCTGGCCGGTGGTTTGGCCGAAGAAGATATAAACAAACTTTACGAGGAAGCTTTTAAAGATAAGCCCTTTCTCATACTTATGGACGACCTTTTTCCCATCGAACCTTCCAATGTAAAACCTAAGGTTAAAAAAATTGTTTCCCGTGAGGTAGATGTAGACAAAATCCCCCAATTGGTTAACGAATTGGTTTCCAAAGCGGGCACAGGGGCAACCCAAGAAGAACAACCTGCAGCCCCAGCCCAAGCTGCACCTCCTCCTGCAGAGGAAGAAAAGAAAGAAGAAGCACCCGCGGCGGAGGAAAGTTGGGAATCCCTATTCGGAACAAATGTAGTTCAACCCCGCAAAAAGGAAGAAAAACCTGTCCAGGCGGAGGAAAGCTCTACAACCCTCCAACCTGCGGAAGTTTCTCCCCAACCTCCTAAAGAGGAAAAACAAAAACCAGAAACACCTTCGGAAGGTCAGATTACTTTAACCCCGCCCACGGAGCAAAAACAGCCATCCCAACCCCCGCAAGAAACAAAAGCGGCAGAAAGCAAACCCGAGGAAAAGCCTTTACCCGAAAGCCCTCCGACGAAAAAACAATGTCTGTTGGTATCCTTTGACATACCCTTGGTTGAAAAAATAGACCAGCTTATCGGCGACCTTTGCGACCTTTACACCGCCCGAAGTGCAAAACAGGCTTTACAAAAATATGGAGATAAAGATTTTGACATAATCATTTTCGATACCATTTCGGGAGTATTTGCCGAGAAAGGTATTAAAGACCTCTACGAAAAAGGCGGCTACAAAGACGCCCTTTATGTTGTTCTTCTTGACGAATTTATGCCTATAGATATTGACCGCCTGCCGGTGAAGAACTTGCGGGCCATTAAAAGGGAAAGCGAAATCGATATGCTTCCCGAAATCATAGAAAGTGCCCCCCACATCACATTGGAAAAATACCTCGCCCAGGCCGGCGGAGCTTTGGCGGGTGAAAGCGGCCAAACGCAAACAGAAACCCCGGCGGCTACCTCCACCGAAACCTCGGGCGGAGAAACTGGCTTGGAAGACCTACTGAAAGAGTTGGAAACTGTCGGAGAACAAACCCCCGAGCCCCTAACGGCCGAAACTACCGCCCAGCCAGCTGCCGAAGTAGCCAAAGAAGAAACTCCTACCGAAGCAACACCTGCGGAAGCTATAACCGCCAAACCCTCGGAAGCAGAAACTAAGGAGGAAGAAAAAGAGATTTCGAAAGAACAAGCACCTCCGTCGGTAGAAACCAAACCCCAAGAAACTTTAGCTCCGACTGAAACCAAACCTGCACAAACTGCACCGTCGCAAGCGGCAGTTTCCCCGCCCCAAGCAGCCCAGCCGGCTGTGGCCGCCGCACCCGCCTATATCCAACTCCCCGAGGAAAAAATAGAAAAAATCGTCGAAAGGATAGTTGCCGCCAAAGTTCTACCTCTTATAGAGGAGCTCATAAAACAAAAACTTAGCGATGCCTACATAAGGGGTATTGTTGAAGAACTCCTAAAGCAGGAAGTTGATAAAGACACCATTAGGGAAATAATTAGAGAAACCGCCGAACCTATTGTTAGGAGGGTATTGGACGAACTCCTTCTTCAGGAATAAGTATTATCCTTTCCTCTTTTGGATTGTTTTCAAAATTAAAGCTAAATGGACAGTTATTTAT
This sequence comes from Aquificota bacterium, assembly GCA_013153315.1. Classification (GTDB taxonomy): domain Bacteria; phylum Aquificota; class Aquificia; order Aquificales; family QOAS01; genus QOAS01. The sequence goes on along the minus strand of JAADES010000013.1, from coordinate 9,888 downwards.
TCCAAATAGTTTTAGGAGCTATTCTTATTTCCCTTTTGTTAGGAATTTACTCCTTTGTTGTTTACTTTTTTAGATTGGCTTTTCTATCTATTGCCGTTTCCCACGCAGTTTTAGCAGGATTGGCTATAGGAATTTTTTTCCATATAGACCCAACTCTAACGGCTCTTTTATTCTCTTTGTTGGTTGGTTGGCTAATAGCTTTTGTCCGCAAAAAGGCAGGTCTTACCGAAGATGCATCTATAGGGATTGTTTTAGCCCTCTCTATGGCGGTGGGTATTATTTTGATATACCTTTCGGGGTATCAGGGAAATATTTTTTCCTACCTTTTCGGGAGTTTATTAACCCTAAGTTGGAAGGATATAGTTTCTTTATTGTTCCTTTTGCTGGTCAGTGTAATTTTTATAGCCCGCCATTGGGAACAGATATTGTTTCTATGTTTTGATGAAGAAACCGCCTATTCCAGCGGTATAAACGTCAATTTTCTTTATTACACCATAATAGCTTTGTTGTCTTTCTTAATCACCTATTCTACTAAGTTAATAGGGGTAATACTAACCCACGCGATGTTGGTTATTCCCGCCGCCACCGTTTACCAAATTTTCTGGCATTACAAACTTCTGTTGGCGGGGTCAACCCTACTTTCTATTTTTTCAACATTAGCGGGATTAGCCCTCTCTTACTTCTACGATTTGCCTACCGGCCCGTTAATAGTTACCGTAGGTGGGATTTTATTTTTACTCTTTTGGGTTTTGAAAATTTTTAAAATTCCCTCCAAAGTTTTTAGAAACAAATAGCCTCTTTAAGTTTTTTCCTTTTAACTTGCCAACCAAAGAGTTGGAAATTTTCGTTAGAACAGGCTAAAGAAGTTGTTAATAGTAATAACAATATAAGGAAATTCGAATGTTAGAGAAAACCAAAATAGGTAGAATTTGGAAATTTGACTTTCAAAGAAAAGGTTGTAAAACCTAACCAAAAACTCCCTCAGGAGGAAAGAGCTAATGAAAAAACTCTTATTGGTTTCGGCATTATTTACCACCGCCGTGGGGGGATTGGTAAATCTTTCCTATGCGGGAGAAAAACCTACAAAAACAAGCAAGGTTGAGGTCAAAAACAAAAAACCGACCCAAAACGGGAAAATTGTTCTAACCCTAAACAAAGCGATAGAAATGGCCCTAAAGGACAACCTCGAAATAAAGGCCGAGCGTCTCAAGGCTAAAGAGAAATATTATGACTACAAAGCGGCAAAAGGTTATTTGTGGCCCCAGTTGAACTTTAGCTATTTTTTCAGCCGAACCAACAACCCGCCCTATTCGATTATGTTCCGAATGAATAACCACAATCTGCAGTTTCCCCGCGTCCAACCCCAGGACACTACCACCGCCCAAGGAGTTTTTATGTGGACGGCCCAATCTTTCCAAGCTATGGAAAACTTCTTTAACAATCCCGGTTCTTCCCAACAGTTCAACGCCAAATTCGAAGTTCAAGTTCCCATTTGGATGGGCGGAAAAGTTCGCAACATGATAAAAGGAAAATTCTTCGAGTGGAAAAGCCAAGAGCTACTTAGCCAAAGAAAGGCCGAAGATGTGGCCTTCCAAGTGGCCGATACCTATCTAAAGGTTCTCTATGCCAAAGCGGCGGTTAGAGCAACTCAAACAGCCTTAAAAGATGTTGAAACCCACCTAAAGTTGGTTGAAAAAATGCACAAAGTGGGAATGGCCCTTTATTCCGATGTCCTTAGGGTGAAAGTCTATTACCAATCTGTAAAACAGAAAAACATTGAGGCAAAAAATAACCTTTACATTGCCAAAAAGGCATTGGCTTTGCTTTTAAACCAACAATGGAAACCCGAACAACTATCCATTAAAGGGGAACTTTATTGTCCATCACCCCAAGAGGTGGAAAAATCTCTTAACCAACTCAAAAGGTGGGCTATCGAATATAGAAAAGACCTAAACGCCCTAAAAGAAGGATTGCAAGCCGTCAAATACTACAAAAAAGCTACTTGGGGAACCTACCTGCCCGATTTTGTAGCCTTCGGAGAATACGACCTTTACGATGTTAACCGCTTTGCTAACTTCCGTGCCAACTCCTGGATGGTTGGAATAGGATTGCAATGGAAACTATTTGACGGCTTAAACGCTTTCAATAAAGTCAAAATGCTCAAAGAAAAAGAGAGAGAGCTTAAAACTATGTTGGATTACGCCCAAAAGGGAATACGTTTCCAAATAGACAAAGCCTATAAAGACTATCAAACAGCCTACGCTAAGGTGGAGGAAGCAAAAACCAAAATAAAAGAAGCGGAAGAATCCTTGCGTATTGTTACAAATCGGTATAAACAGGGCTTAGCCCGCATAGTTGACCTGTTGGATGTTCAAAGCCAATTGGACATGGCAAGATTTGAAGAAGTTCAGGCCCTTTACCAATGTAACAAAGCTTACTTAGAACTTTACAACAACGCCGGAAAACTATTGGAGGTGGTTAAGTAATGAAAGACGCACTAAAGTGGGGTAGCTTTGTCGGTGTAATGGCCGTAACTGTCGCCTGGTTGGGTGGAGCGTTCCATCCGAAAATCGCACCCGCAAAGGTTCCCGAACAGGGTCAAAAGGTTTGCGGTATTAAACTGATGAAGGTTGAACCTCAAAACCTAGTAGTAAAAGCAAATTACGCCGCAACAGTGGTAGCAAAGGATACAGCAAGGCTCTCGACCCGTATAGCCGGTTTCGTAGAAAAAATTTATGTGGACGTTGGCGACCACGTGAAAAAAGGCCAGCTTCTTATGGTAATAGACCCTAAAGACCTTAAAGCCCAAATAGAAGCCCTAAAACACCAGATTGAAGCGGCCAAAGCCCAGGCGTGGGCTGCAAAAAGAACTTACGAAAGGCTAAAGGCCTTGGCCGAAGTTAACGCCGTAACTCAACAACAGTTGGATATGGCCAAAGCCCAATATGAAGCGGCCGAAAACGCCGTTAAAGCTCTACAAGCCTCCCTAAAAGCCTTGGAAAACAACCTCAAGTATGCCGAAATACGAGCTCCCTACGACGGTGTGGTAGCAATGAAACCTGTTAATGAAGGTGATTTCGTGGGCCCCGGAAGCTTCCTAATGGCTATAGATAAACCTCCCTACCAGGTGGTGGCTTATTTACCTGAAAAACACTTTGGGCATATTAAAGTAGGTCAAACTTTAGAGGTTGAAGTTAACGGTAAAACCGTTCAAGGCGAAGTTGTAAATGTAGCCCCCGCGGTCGACCCTGTAAGTAGAACTTTCATGATAAAGGTAGCCTTACCCCAAAACTGCAATGTGGTTTCCGGAAAATCCGCCTACGTGCTGGTGCCCGAAACCAAGAAGGAAAAGGTAATTCTTATTCCCAAAAGTGCGGTGTTTAAGTGGGGAGACTTTACGGCCGTATACGTAGTAGACAAAAACGGTATAATCCACCTGCGTTTTGTAAGACTTGGGCTCTCTTATGGCGATAAAGTTGAAGTTCTCGCCGGACTGGAACCCGGTGACGTTATTGTTGTCGAAGGCGTTAAAAAAGCCTGCGATGGCTGTGTCGTTGTTAAAAATTGCCTATCTACTTAAAAAATACGGAGGGTGTTAGATGGCGGCCGCAATTGGTAAAGGTCTGGCGGGTAAACTTGCCGCCGCCTTCATCGATAACAAACTGACGGGTATTTTGGTAATTGTTTCCTTCCTGTTGGGACTGTGGGCGGTATTAACCACCCCCAAACAGGAAGACCCCGATATCGTCGTTCCGATGATAGACGTTATAGTCCAGTATCCCGGAGCATCTCCCAAGGTAGTAGAAAAGAAAGTGGTAGAACCTATCGAACACCAACTTTGGCAGTTAAAAGACATTGAATACCTCTATTCGGCGGCATCCAACGGTTGGGGTATAGTTACCGCAAGGTTCTACGTAGGAACAGACCCCGTAAAGGCCTTAGTAGAGCTTAACTCCAAGTTAATGGAAGGTATAGATAAAGTTCCCTCCGGGGTAAAACTACCGCCCCTAATAATGTCCAAATCCATAGACGACGTTCCCATAGTAACCTTAACCCTCTGGGGCAAAAATTACGATTCCTACGACCTCTACCGTATAGCCGCCACAATGGAAGAAGAACTAACGAAATTAAATGAGGTTTCCGATGTTTTCATCGTAGGGGGTCAAAAAAGACAGATAACCGTTTACTTAGACCCCCAAAAGTTGGAAGCCTACCATATAAACCCCCTACAGGTCATTCAAATTCTCAAACAGGCTAACTATGGTGGAGATAACGGTTTCTTCGTAAAAGACAACAAAGTTATAACCGTTCAAACTGGAAAATTCATAAAAGACAAAAGGGATGTTGAAAACATTGTAGTAGCCGTATACAACGGAAAGCCCGTCTTCCTTAAAGATATAGCAAAGGTGGTAGACGGCCCCGGCGAGGTTAAACATTACGTTCTCTTCGGAACGGGAGCAGGGCACGAAGAAAAAGGCATAAAAGAAGACCTAAAAGGCGAATTACCCGCGGTAACAATAGCTATAGCGAAAAAGAAAGGAACCAACGCCGTTGATGTTGCCGAAAAAGTGCTCCAAACCGTCGAAAGAATGAAAGGAACCATAATCCCCAAAGACCTCCACGTAACGGTTACAAGGAACTATGGAAAAACCGCAGAAGAAAAATTCGATGAACTAATAAAGCACCTATTTATAGCAACCTTCTCTGTGGTTCTATTGATAGCGGTAGCCCTCGGGTGGAGGGAGGCTATAGTTGTTGGTATTACCGTTCCCGTTATATTGGCACTAACTCTGTTCTTCAGTAAGTTCTACGGCTTCACCCTAAACAGGGTTACCTTGTTCGCGTTGATATTCTCAATAGGTATCCTTGTTGACGCCGCTATTGTGGTTATAGAAAACATCCACCGTTGGATGTCTATGGGTAAACTAACCCCCAAAGAAGCCATCATCATTGCCACCGACGAGGTAGGAAACCCCAACATTCTCGCTACAGCCGCAATTATAGCCGCCCTAATGCCTATGGCCTTTGTCGGCGGATTGATGGGCCCCTACATGAGACCTATACCCATAAACGCATCCACCGCCATAGCCCTATCGGCACTGGTGGCATTTACCGTAACACCCTGGGCGGCTTATATGCTCCTAAAGAATGTCCAACCCCACGAGGAATATAACATCAGAAAAACCTTCTTCTGGAAACTCTACACCTCAATTATTGTTCCGCTGATAACTTCTCCGATAAAGAAGTGGGCTTTCTACCTAACGGTATTGGGTCTAATGGCCTTCTCCATTTGGATGCTCATAGCCAAACTGGTAGTAGTGAAAATGCTCCCCTACGACAATAAATCAGAACTAAACATTGTGATAGATATGCCCGAAGGAAATTCCCTTGAGGAAACCGCCAAAGTGGCCAAAGAGATAGCCGACAAAGTTGTTAAACCTTGGAATATCGTAACCGACTATGAAATCTACGTAGGAACCGCCGCACCCTTCGACTTTAACGGATTGGTAAGACACTACTACCTAAGAAGAATGCCGTGGCAGGCCGAAATCCACATTAACTTGGTCGACAAAGAGAAAAGGGCCATATCCTCCCACGACTTCGCCAAAATGCTCCGCCCCGAAGTTCACAAGCTGGCTAAACAGTTGGGTGTGAAAAACATCCAAGTTGTGGAAATTCCTCCCGGCCCGCCGGTATTGTCTCCTATAGTTGCCGAGGTATACAATCACGATTACAAGGTAGCCCAAGAGGTAGCCTGGAAAGTTAGACAGATATTCGAACAATCTCCCTCCATAACCGACGTAGCCATTTACGCCGACGTAGACCGCAAAAAATACAAAATCACCATAGATGAACAAAAGGCCAAACAGAGCGGATTCACCAAAGAGCAAATCTGGGCTATCGTGGCAACAGCCCTTTACGGCTATGATGTAGCGACTTTAAGAACCTCCGACTTCGAAAAAGTAGACCTAAAGGTTAAATTCCCCGAAGGTAAAAGGAGCGGTATCGATAGACTGCTAAACACCAAAATAATCACCCCTGTAGGCAAAGAGGTTCCTCTAAAAGAGGTTGTTAAAGTTTCCCTGGTTCCCGAAGAGAAAACCATTTACAGAAAGAACATGAGGAGGGTTGTTTACGTTTGTGGAGACGTTGCAGGAAAGTATGAAGCTCCCTTGTATGCAATCCTTGATGTCCGCGACAAAGTCCTAAGCATACCTAATCCCTACGGCCCGATAGAGGAATACTGGTATCACCTACCGCCTCCTGCGGATAAGCATGTGGCCATTAAATGGGACGGTGAAATGCACATAACCATAAGGGTTTTCAAAGACTTGGGTATAGCCTTCATAGGTGCCGTATTCCTAATATGGGTTCTCATATTGGCTTGGTTCAAAGACTACCGCATTCCCGGTATTATCATGGCACCAATACCTCTAACCTTGGTAGGTATCATTCCCGGCCACTGGTTGATGGACAAAATAATGCACAACGTATTCTTTACCGCCACCTCGATGATTGGATTTATCGCGTTGGCGGGAATAATCATCAGGAACTCCATATTGCTGGTGGACTTCGCCGAACAGAGACTTAAAGAAGGGGTTCCCCTACACGTGGCCGTTGTGGAAGCCGGAGTGGTAAGAACCCGTCCCGTTCTGCTAACGGTTGCCGCCCTAATAGTGGGTGCCTTCGTTATAATCTTCGACCCCATATTCAACGGTTTGGCTGTATCCCTAATCTTCGGAACAATCGGTTCGACCACCCTAACCCTAATCCTAATTCCCGTAATGTATTACTACTCCCGCCTCAAACAGCTTAAGAAACAGCCCAACTATGTGGTTCCTTCTCCCGAAGAGGTAAAACGCGACCTTATGGCGGACTAATTTTCTCTTTCCCTTCCCTTGGTCTATTTTTTTTCTCTCAAACCTTTGGTGAAAATTTCTATATGTTCCACGTTAAGTTTCTATTGCAAAATAAACCCCTAAATGGAAGTTAAAGTGGAATTAACCCATTCGTTGGAGCTGGATTTAAAACTAACCAAAAAGAGCATCGAAAGCGTCAAAATTAGCGGAAATTTAAATATTGAACCTTTAGGTGGAATAGCCTCGGAATTTGTAGTTAAAAAACTTTTAAAGGAAAAAATTCTTGAGGAACTAAGAAAGGCAGGTTTCAAAGGAAAACTTATAGTGGACGGTGAAGAATGGGTTATTTAATTACTCAAATTCCTTTTCAATCCACATAGCCTTTATCGAATTGGGAATGGGGATATTCTCGTTCCAAGCTCCCAAAAGCATTTTAAACTTAATCGCGTTGGCCACACACTGGGCCCGAACCGTATTGTTAAAAAATACATAGGTCGGTTTATTCTGATAAATTCTGTTTATCTTCTTAAGCAACTCTTCCAATTCTTCTTCCGTGTAAAGGTAGTCGTAAAGTTTTTTCGGGTTCCTTCCGTGGAGTCTAACATAGTTAAATTCTCCCGTGGAAACCCAGGGACCTATCGGCCATCCTAACTCTTTGGGGGCATCGATATTTACCAAGGTAATATTCCTTTCGTCCAACCATTGGTAAAACTCTCTGTTCATCCAGCTTTTGTTTCTAAATTCCATAGCTTGGGGGTAATCAATAAAGTCGTAGTGGAGTTTTTCTAAATACTCCCAATTTTGCTCATTCATTCCGAAACTTTCGGGAAATTGGAAGAGCAAAGCAATTAAGTTTCCCTTTTCCTCCAAAGGCTTAATCCCTTGAACAAAATATTCCACGTCCTGTTTGGTGTAATCTCTCCTATGGGTAAACTTCTGATGGACTTTTACCGAAAACTTCAAATGGGGGGCTTTTAGAACCAAGGATTTAACTATGTTGGTAGAGGGGAATTTATAAAAACTAAAGTTGAGTTCCACAATATTAAAAAACCTTTTATAGAATTCCAGCCAAGCGTCCTTAGGTAGGTTCTTAGGGTAAAAAACCCCCCTCCATTCGGGATAAGAAAAACCGCTGCAACCTACATAGATTTTTTTTAATCTCCCCATGGGGTTTTTAAATAAAATCCCTAAAAAGGTAGAAAACAAGAGTTTGAACGTTAGGGGTAAAAAATTTTTCCTTTCTCTTTAAGGTTCTTTCCCTTAAAACCTATTAAAGAGAGGTAGGTTCCATGGGTAACAAAAAGAGGAGAGTTGTTATTACAGGTTTGGGGGCGGTAACCCCCATAGGAAACGATGTAAAAACCTTTTGGGAAAACTTGGTGGCCGGAACTCCCGGGGTAGACCGAATAAAAGTAAATTTCAACCCTGACGATTACCCCGACCTTCCGGTAAAAATAGCGGCCGAGGTTAAAGATTTTGACCCCCTTAAATATTTCGATAAGAAGGAAGCCAAAAGAATTAGCCGCTATGTTCAATTCGGTGTGGCGGCGGCAATGCAGGCCATTACCGATAGCGGGCTGGATAAGGCAGATATAGACAAATCCCGCGTAGGTGTAATTATAGGAAGTGGTATAGGAGGCCTTAAAGACATCGAAGACCAGCACGATGTATTAAAGAAAAGAGGTGCCCGAAGGGTATCGCCCTTTTTCATACCCTACGGAATTTCTAACATGATAGCCGGCCTAACGGCCATTAAATTTGGCTTTAAAGGCGTTAACTACTGCGTTGTGTCGGCCTGTGCCACCGGAACCCACTCCATAGGGGACGCTTACAAACTAATCCAAGATGGAATGATAGATGTAGCCGTGGCCGGCGGTGCGGAGGCGGCCATTACCCCCCTGGGTGTAGCAGGCTTTGCCGTTATGAAGGCCCTCTCCACCCGCAATGACGAGCCGCAAAAAGCCTCGAGGCCTTTCGACGCCCAAAGGGACGGGTTTGTGATGGGCGAAGGTGCGGGAATTCTAATTTTGGAAGAGTTGGAGCACGCTCTGAAGCGGGGGGCACCCATTTATGCCGAGTTGGTGGGCTACGGTGCCACCGATGACGCCTACCACATAACCGCCCCCGATGAAAGTGCCGAAGGCCCCGCCGCCTGTATGAAAATGGCTATAGAAGACGCCGGCATAAGCCCTGAGGAAATAGACTATGTTAACGCTCACGGAACTTCTACACCTTTAAACGATAAAACGGAAACCAAGGCCCTTAAAAAAGTTTTTGGTGAACACGCTTATAGGTTAAAGATTTCTTCCAACAAATCGATGATAGGCCACCTTTTAGGTGCCGCCGGCGGTGTGGAATCGGTGGCCACAGTTTTAACCGTTAAGGAAGGCATTATCCCCCCCACCATAAATTACGAATATCCCGACCCCGACTGTGATTTAGACTACACTCCCAACAAAGCGGTTAAAAAAGAGGTTAAATATGCCTTGAAAAACTCCTTCGGTTTCGGCGGAACAAACGCTTCTTTGGTCTTCAAAAAATGGGAAGGCCAATAATTAAAAACACCCCAAACTAACCTTATAAACCTTTTCCTTTCTAACTATCCTTTTTTCGGGTGGAGAACTAAAAACATAAACCTCCACATAAGGGTCGGAATCTATTTTTTTTAACCCCTCGGAAAGGCAACCTAATTTTTCAACCTTAACGGGTTTATGAAATTTGTTTCCCCCGAGAGGTTGGTAGGTTATTCTTTCCAAACCGAGTTTTTCCTTTTCCAAATTTACTAAATAAGTTCCTCTATCTTTTAAATACACTTGTTGGTGGTCAAAATAAACCGTTCCCTTTTGGCGGAGATTTATCTCCAAATAACTTAATGGCTTTACTATAAATTCCTTATTAAGGACTTTAATTTTCTTAGGAACCTTTTCAGGATTTACAAAGACAACCTTTTCCAAAACAGGTTTTTTCCAATTCAGTAGGAAGATACCAGCTATGGTAGCAATTAATAGGAAGACCCAAACAAAAAGGT
>JAADES010000054.1 GCA_013153315.1 Aquificota bacterium | reverse complement strand
CTTTTCCAGGAATTCCTCTATTAGGGAAATTTTTGAATTCCTATCGGGGAGTTTTTCTATTTGTTCCAAATTCCTCTTTAGAAGGGATAGAAAATTTATAGTATTACCAAGAGTGGAACTTTCCTTTTCCAGCAAAGCCATAAAGGGATATTTAACAAATAAAATTACTTATCAGGTTCTTTTTATTTACCTCTTTCCTCTTTTAAGAACATCTCGAAGAACAATCGCAGGGTTAAAATTGTTGGAAATACCCTTTAAGGAGGTTTATAAAATGTTCGGGCCTTTCAGCGGTTGGGAAATTCTTATTATCCTTGTAATAGTTTTACTAATTTTTGGCCCCGGAAGGTTGGGAGAATTGGGAAAATCCCTTGGAGAGGGAATTAGAAATTTCAAAAAAGCCGTTAGCGGGGAATTGGAAGAAACCCAAAAACCCACCCAGACAACTACCACTAAAGTTGAAACCACTTCCGTAAAAGAAGAGAATAAAGAAGGAAATAAACAAACTTAACCTTTTAAAGGAATTAAAAAATTTTCCTTCGGAGGTTTAAAGAACTTTATCGGCCCTTTCGAGGGTTATAACCCCTTCAAAAATCTTCTTTAAAGTTTCTTTGTGTTTTAAGAACCTATCGAAGGTGGTAACTATTTCGACAACCGCGGGAAGTTCCAAGCTCTCTATGGTAATATCCTCCGAAAGGGGCTGACCGGTTTTTCCATAACCCATAATTCCCCTAATTACGGTAGCCCCTTCAAAACCCAACTCCAGGAGTTTTTCAATTGCTTCCATCGCTTGGCTTTCCCTTACGAAAACCCTTAAAAGGACGCTCTGATTATCCTTGTATGGCATCAAACTATAAACGATAACCCTAAAATAAGTCCCAAATGTCCCAAAAATACCCCACGAGGGAGATAAAGAAGGTTGTAATAGCCAACAGGGGTGAAATAGCGGTTCGGGCTATAAGAACTTGCAAAGAATTGGGAATAAAAACGGTGGCCGTTTATTCGGAGGCGGATAAAGAAAGCCTTCACGTAAAGCTGGCCGACGAAGCCATTTGCATAGGCCCACCCAATCCGCAGGAAAGTTATTTGAATATTCCCGCAATACTCTCGGTTGCCGACATTACCGGTGCCGACGCCATCTATCCCGGCTACGGTTTTCTTTCCGAAAATCCTAAATTTGCCGAAATTGTGGAAGCGGCCGGCCTCATTTTTATAGGCCCCCGTCCCGAAACTTTAAAGCTTATAGGGAACAAAGTTAAAGCTAAATCCATCGCAAAAAAAGCCGGAGTCCCTACCATCCCCGGAAGTTCCCGCCGCACAACTTTGGAGGAAGCCCTCGATATAGCCCACGACATAGGCTACCCCGTAATGCTTAAAGCCGCGGCGGGCGGCGGTGGAAGGGGTATGAGGGTAGTCTTCAGCGAAAAGGAACTAAGGGAAAAATTCCCCCTAGCCCAAAACGAAGCTAGAATATCCTTCGGAGACGACACTATATACATCGAAAAATTCCTAATGAGACCCAAACATATCGAGGTTCAAATTTTGGCCGACGAGTATGGCAATGTTGTGCCTATCGGAGACCGAGAATGTTCCATACAAAGACGTCACCAAAAGGTAATAGAGGAAGCTCCCGCTTATTCCATAGACCAAGAAACGAGAAAAAAACTTTACGAAGCCGCGGTAAAGTTTGCGAAGGCAGTAAATTATCGCGGTGCGGGAACGGTTGAGTTTCTCTATGACCCCGAAAGCAAGGAGTTCTATTTCATAGAAATGAACGGCCGTATTCAGGTAGAACACCCCGTTACCGAAATGGTTACCGGCATAGACTTGGTTAAATGGCAATTTCTCATAGCCCAAGGTTATGAATTGGACATAAAAGAGCCTCCCACAATAAACGGTTATGCCCTCGAGATGAGGATAAACGCCGAAGACCCCAAAACATTCGCCCCCTCACCGGGAACTGTAGAAAAATTAATACTCCCCGGAGGGTTTGGTGTTAGGGTAGATACCCACCTATATCAGGGTTATCAAGTCCCTCCCTATTACGATTCCCTACTGGCAAAGTTTATAGTTTGGGCCCCCGATAGGGAAGAGCTAATAAAACGCGCCCTAAGGGTTATAGATGAAACAACCATTGAAGGAAAAGGTTTAAAAACCAACTTGGAGTTTCATAGATTTATTCTCCAAACAAAGGAATTTAAAGAAGGAAAACACCACGTTAAGTTGTTGGAAGAACTTAACTATTAGATGGTTTTAACAACTACACCCAGGCAGGCGGTTTTTATGAAATCAATTTGGTCTTTGTATTTCTCTATAACCTCCTCATTTTCCGTCCCCGGCTGAAGCCATATGTATTTTGCTCCTATTTCTAGGGCCTCTTTAACTATTTCTTCTAAAGCGTCGGGACGGCGGAATACATCGACTATATCCACAGGCTCGGGAATATCTTTTAAGGAAGGCAAAACTTCAATGCCTAAAATTTCCTGCCCTGCATAAACGGGGTTAACAAAGTAAATCTTATGAAGGCCCCTTTCTATAGCCCATTCGGAAACATAATAGGAAGCCCTTTCCTTTTTGGGGGAAATTCCAACCACCGCGATGGTTTTTGAATTCTTTAAGATTTCCCTTATTTGGTTAAGGTCTTCTATTACTGCCATGCCACTTTATTAATTGTAGAAATTTCCTTTTGCAGGCACGGGAGAAGGGGGGAGCAAGGAACTATTCCTGCCGAAAGGCAGGAGACTGCCATCTTTCCCGCCTGACCCGTGCCAGCACTTTTTAAAAACCAAAAAGAGGAGGTTGATGATGAAGACTACCAAGAAGGTAAGCGGGAATGCCCGCTATTTTCTTGCCTTGAAGGTATCTAATGATGTTAGAAAGTTTGTTTCTGTTCGGGAAAGTTCTAAGATAATTGTTAACAAGTCTCGCCTTGAAATTACCGTTTTGTTGGTTATAAGGATACGGTTAAGTTTCAGTCTTTGGAAGACCTTGAGCGAGCTTTTAGGGTCGCTTACCCCTATATGGTGGGCAAAAGGGAAAAGCTCCTTTATTTGTTGTTTTATATGTTTTAAGGTTTTTTGAAAGTATAAGTTCCTTCTGGGGTTTGGATTTTAATTTTTCGGAAATTTTCAAACTCCAAAAGGAGATTTAAAGCTTCTTCCTTTTGGGGAAAGTCTAAAGCGTAGTCTATTCGGGAAAAGGTAAAAGCTTGGGGGAAAGTTCCAATATCGGCTAAGAAATTAAAAAAAGTAGCTAAAACGCTGTAGGTTTCTGGTAATTTTTGAGGGCGTAAAGATTTACTGGTTAACTCCACCATAAGGGAAGGAATGGGGGCAATACCTTGGTTTAGTAGGTCTCGGTCTTCCTCACGGAGGGGTTTACCAAGTCGAATGGAAATGTTGAGGGGTTCATAAACGAGCATAACAATGTAGGGGTAAATATTGGCAGCTGTTTTAACTCTAAAGGAAATGTTTTCTATATGGGGGTGTCCTACGGCAGGGAGGGAGAAAAATCTTTCTTGATGCTCTTTGTAGCGGATAATGTCTTTTAGAGTATTTATAAGGGTGTTGTAATCATTCAATCCATCGGTGGCTGTGTAGTATCCAATCCTTAACCAATCAATGCCCCTATAGAGGATTTCCATTTTGTGGAGATTGTTTTCTGGCTTTTTTAAGTTCGGCATATATTAGAAACCTCACGAGTTGGAAAACCTTAATTTTTCTTGCGTAAGCAATTTTTTTAAGTTCCTCATAGGTTTCTTTGTCCAATCGGATTTTTAGGGCAACATCATAAAACTTCATTAGGGAATATTTTGACAGCTTTAATTAGCTTTGTGTTCCTTTTGTGGGCCTTTTTGGGGTATTGTGGAACAAGATAAATAGAGTGGGAAGGTTAATAATTGATGTTATTTTCTTGAACGTAAGCATCTAAAAGTTTAGT
>JAADES010000016.1 GCA_013153315.1 Aquificota bacterium | reverse complement strand
CAACCGAGGGAAAAATTGGTTTCTTTTTCCGATAAAGGGGATTTTGTAGAAATAGAAACGACCAAAGGACACTATAAAACCCGTTTCCTTGTGGGGGCCGACGGTGCTTTAAGTTCAACCTTAAAAGGTTTAGGAATAAAAAGAAAACCAACCCCTGTTTTGGAAACTTTTGTCGAAACCGACGCGGGGGATGAGGTTTTTATAGATATAGGGCTGGTAAAGTGGGGTTATGGATGGATTTTTCCCAAAGGCCCTTCCTTGGTTAGCGTCGGAATAGCCTCCCTCAAAAAGGAGAAAAAACCTATTAGACAACTTCTTTTGGAATACATAGAAAACCATCCCAAATTGAGGGGTAAAAAAATACATCCAATAAAGGGTTGGTTTATACCGATAAGCCGCGGAAAGTTGGATTTGGGTAAAGGAAGGGTTCTTTTGGTAGGAGACGCTTCGGGTGCGACCGATGCGGTTCTGGGGGAGGGCATCTATTACTCGGTATGGCAGGCCCACCTGTTGGCCGACTGCTTAGAGAAAGAAAATCCCCTTCAGTGTTATAAGAAAGCGGTTCTTCCTATGGAAAGGGAATTTAGATATGCCTACCTTACGGGTTGGATAGCTTACAACTTTCAGAGGTTTATGTTTAATAATGCCGCACCAAAGGATTTGATAACCTTCTTTAGATTCCTTCGGGGGGAACTTTCCTATAAGGATATTTTCCTTTACGGGGTTAAAAGATTTATGTCCGCTTTGGGTGAAAGTATTTTTCCCTTCCTTAAAAAGAGAAGGGATAAAGAAGAAACAGCTTAGGCGTTCATAGCCTTTAAAAATTCTTTGTTTGTTTTGAATTTTCTTAACTTGTCGAGGAGGAACTCCATAGCCTCGACAGGGTCCATAGTGGATAGGAACTTCCGTAGAACCCAAATTTTTTGAAGCTCCCAAGGTTCGAGAAGTAATTCTTCCTTCCTGGTTCCCGATTTTTCTATGTTTATGGCGGGGAATACCCTTCTTTCGTAAAGTCGGCGGTCGAGGTGGATTTCCATATTACCCGTTCCTTTAAATTCTTCGTAAATTACATCGTCCATTCTCGAACCCGTTTCTATAAGGGCTGTGGCCAGTATTGTTAAACTTCCCCCTCCTTCGATATTCCTAGCGGCACCGAAGAATTTTTTAGGTCTTAAGAAGGCGTTGGCCTCTATACCACCCGAGAGAACCCTCCCAGTGGGCGGGGTTACGGCGTTGGAGGCTCGGGTTAATCTTGTTAGGGAGTCGAGCAGAATAACCACATCTTTGCCCATTTCGACCATTCTTTTGGCCCTTTCTATCATCAGTTCGGCCACGTGCATGTGTTTTTCGGGAGGTTCGTCGAAGGTGGAGGCTATTACTTCCGCACCGTCGCCCACTATACGCCGCATTTCGGTAACTTCCTCGGGACGCTCATCGATTAAAAGAATCATTAGATGAACTTCCGGGTGGTTGCGGATTATTGCCGTGGCTATCTTCTGTAGCAAGGTAGTTTTACCCGCTTTGGGCGGCGCCACAATAAGACCCCTTTGGCCTTTACCGATGGGTGCTATAAGGCTGACAACCCTTGTCGAAAGCTCGCCGGGGTCATATTCGAGATTGAACCTTTCGGTGGGGTGGAAGGGGGTAAGTTTTTCAAATTGGGGTCTTTTCTTAGCCTCGTAAGGTGCCAAACCGTTAACAGCCTCAACCCTTATAAGGGCTTGATATTTTTCGTTTTCTCTGGGGGGTCGGGCCAATCCTACAATTTCGTCGCCGGCCCTAAGGCCCAGTTTCTTTATCAAGTTAGGCGGAACATAGGTATCCTGCGGCGAAGGGGCATAGTAGTTCTCTTTATATCTTAGGAAACCGTAGCCCTCGGGTCTTATATCCAAAATTCCTTCCACATACCTTAGCCCGTGCTTTTGGGCTTGGGCTTCGATTATCTTCTTTATCAGTTCCGATTTTTTCAAGTTCCTTACACGGGATAGACCCAGCTCTTTACCTATCTTTTGGAGTTCGGAAAGGGTTTTCTCCTTTAGTTCGGGATAGGTATATTCGGGTTGGAAGGGTTTTTTCTTTTGCTGCTCATCTTCGGTCTTTTCTTTTTCTTGCTCTTTGGGGTCGGTGCTTTCTTTGTTTTCCTCCTCTTGGGAAAGTTTTTTTTCTTCCTCCTTTTGTTCCTTAATAGCTTTCTCCTCCTGGGTTTGGGTTAAACTTTCCTGATTTTGGTTTTCTTTGTTTTCTTTTTCCACAGAAAGGTTTTCTTCTTTATTTTTTAGCTCCTCGTTGGTTGCCATTGCTTTTTACCTCCGTTTGGTCTATTTACCGATGCAGAAGGTGGAAAAGATTTGACCTAAAATGTCTTCGGTGGTTATTTCACCGAGGATTTCCCCTAAGGCCTCGGCGGCTTCCCTAAGGTCGAGCATTAAAATTTCGGGCGAATAAAATTCGCCTTCCCTGAGGTAAGTCAAAGCGTTTTCAAGGGCCTTTTTAGCCTTTTTTAAAAGTTGTTCGTGCCTTACCGAAATATAAATATTTCCGCCTTCGGCGGTTTGAACCCCCACCTTTTGGAGGATTTTTTCTTTTAGTTCTTCTATCCCTTCTCCGGTTTTTGCCGAAACTTTTACCACCTCCACGTTGGGGATTGGTATTTTTTTAGTGTCCAACTTTTGCCCTTTGTCTATTTTGTTCAATACCACCAAAAGGGGTTTTTTGGTTTCCTTTACGAGGTTTATAAGTTTTAAATCTTCTTCCTCCAGGTCGGGGTTGGAAGCATCCAGAACGAGGATTATTAGGTCGGCCTCCTTTAACTTTTGCAGGGAACGCTGGACGCCTATTTTTTCCACAACGTCGGCGGTTTCTCTTATGCCGGCCGTATCTATTAGGGAAATGGGTATTCCTTTTATGTTTATGGTTTCCTCTATATAGTCTCGGGTTGTTCCTGCTATATCGGTAACAATTGCCCTCTCGCTCCCGAGCAATCTATTAAAAAGCGAGGATTTCCCTACATTAGGCTTTCCAACTATGGCCAATTTAATGCCTTGCCTTAGAGCTTTTCCTGTTGCGGCAGTTTGAAGGAGTTTGTTAACTTGTTTTAATATCTTTTCCAACCGTCGTTGAAGTTCGTCCTTTTCTATGGTGGGTATATCTTCCTCTTCGAATTCTATGGAGCTTTCCACAAGGGCCAAAAGCATTAAAAGCTCTTCCCTAAGGGGTTTTATTTCTCTGGATAGGGCCCCTTGAAGTTGATTTAAGGCTAGCTTTCGTGCCAATTCGGTTTTTGCCCCTATCAGTTCGGCCACCGCTTCGGCTTGGGTTAAGTCAAGTTTTCCGTTTAAAAAGGCTCTTTTGGTAAACTCTCCCGGCTCGGCCAACCTTGCCCCGCTTTCAAGGAGGAGATTTAAAACCTTTTTTAGAATAAGAGGATTTCCGTGGAGGTTTATTTCGGCCATATCTTCGCCGGTGTAGGAGTGGGGGGCTTTGTAGTAGATAACTACCGCTTCGTCAATCGGTTGGCCTTCCTTGTCCATTATTAGACCGTAATGGGCATAGCGGGGCTTTAGATTTTTGGAGCGAGTTTTAAAGATTTTTTTCAAAATTTCCACCGTTTTATGGCCGCTTAGTCGGACTATGCCTATAGCACTCTCCCCGTAGGGGGTTGCTATTGCCGCTATTGTATCTCTCTTTTTTTGGTTTCTCATGTTTTATCTTCGTCGGGTTTGTTTGTTTTATTTTTCCTACGGCGGGGCCAAAGCATTAGGATTAACCCTACCGTAAAGAGGATGAAGGGATAGACCACCGCCAAGGTATGAAACCAGTCCCTCTCTTGTTGCATTGTTTTACTCCTTTGGGGTTTTGTATTTCTTGTAACCGACGGGGGTTTTTATTTTCATGAGCTAAACCTTTTTTTGGTTTCTTTCATTTTGAGCTTTTCTCCTTTGAAAGGAAGGTTTATTGATTTCCTAAGGGAGGAATTTTTTTAGTCTATTTTATGGTGCCGGAGGCGGGAGTCGAACCCGCACGGGCGCGAGGCCCAGGGGATTTTGAATCCCCCGCGTCTGCCAGTTCCGCCACTCCGGCTTAGCTAAAAAGGAAATTATATATTTCCACTTTTTGCGTGTCAACACCTTTAACCGGCCTGTTAAGAAGAGCCTAAGGCCTTATTTGAAGTTCTTTCTTCCTTATGTTGATATGCTACCTTTAACCTTCAAAAAAAAAGGTAATAAAAGGGAAGATTTCTATCCTCCGAGGGGAATAAAAAAATTCCAACCAAAGGTTTGACTTTATACTTACCAACCCTTTCAAAGCTACTAATAAACTAAAACCTATGAAGGTAAAAATAACACCCAAAGATGCCCTAATATTGGTGGATATTCAAAAGGATTTCCTTCCGGGGGGAGCTTTACCGGTTCCCGAAGGGGACAAAGTTATAGAGCCCGCCAATAGGTATATTGAAATTTTCCAAAAGGCGGGGGCCCCTATTTTCGCAACCCGCGATTGGCACCCCGAAAATCATATCTCCTTTAAGGAAAACGGAGGGTTATGGCCCCGCCATTGTGTGCAAAATACCGAAGGGGCCCAATTTGCGGACGGTTTAAAATTACCACCCGAGGTTTTCATAATAAACAAGGGAGACCGTCCCGAGTTCGATGCCTATTCGGGCTTTCAAGGGACGCTTTTGGAAGATTTACTCCGCGAAAGGGGTGTTAAAAGAATTTTTGTCGGCGGATTGGCTACCGATTACTGCGTTCTAAACACCGTTTTGGGCGGTCTTAACTTAGGCTTTCAAGTTTTCTGGTTGGAAGATGCTTCCAAAGGTATTTCTCCCGAAGGGGAACAAAGAGCAAAAGAAAGAATGCTAACGGAGGGTGCGGCGGCCGTCCAACTAAAAGATTTTATCTAACTATACAATTCCCATTTCTTTCAACGCCTTATAGCATCTTTGGCACACCTTTTGACCGTCGGGCAATTCGACAAATTCTTCTTCGGGATAATAGAGCCAACATCTGGGGCATTTGGTGCCTTCGGCTCGGCTTACGCCCACTTTGAGCCCTTTTATTTCTTCTCCCTCTATAACGATGTCCCCCTTAAGGTTTTCTATATCTACCTGGCTAACGCTTAGGAAGAAGGGTAGATAATCCAACCTCGGTTTAACTATATCTTCCACCTCTTTGGGAAGTTGTAAATATACCTTGGCCTCGTAGGGGTGTCTAATAAGTTTTTCCCTACGGGCTTGCTCCAACGCACGGTTTACATCTTCCCTAAGCTTGAGAAGTAGAGAATATATTTCTTCCAGTTGGTTGTCTATTAATTCTTCCTTCGGTTGATACATTAATGCAAGAAAAACACTTTCGGGTAGGTCTTTTTTTATAGAACTACGGATGGTTTGCCAAGCTTCCTCCATGGTGAAGCTTAAAACTGGTGCCAAAAGGGTTGTTAGTGCCATTAATAGTTCCCACAAAACGGTTTGGGCGCTTCTTCTTTCCCTCGATTGGGGGGCGTAAACATATAACCTATCTTTGAGAACATCCAAATATACCGCCGAAAGTTCACGGTTTATAAAAGCCTTGAGCAGGTTAAAGGCTCTATAAAACTGATACTGTTTATAGAACTTGTGAACTTCGGAAGCAACCTTCTGAAGGTGGGAAAGCATCCAACGGTCAAATTCCAAAAGCTGGTCGGGAGGCAAGCTATCTTTGTCGGGGTTGAAATCGTAGAGGTTTCCCAACAAAAACCTAATGGTGTTTCTAATTTTTCTGTAATCCTCGGCGATGGAACGGATTACCTTTTCACCCAGTTTTATATCTTCGGTGTAATCTTCGCTAACAGTCCAAAGCCGTAGGATATCGGCTCCGTATTTGTCTATTATTTCTTGGGGGGCAACAATATTATTTAGGGATTTGGACATTTTCCGACCTTTTTCGTCCAAAATAAAACCGTGGGTTAAAACGCTGTCGTAGGGTGCATAACCGTAGGAAGCCACGCCTTCGAGCAGGGAGGACTGAAACCAACCCCTATGTTGGTCGCTTCCTTCCAGATACATATTGGCTTTTTCTATACCCCTCGGTTTTAGAACCGCCGCATGGGAGGAACCGCTATCGAACCATACATCGAGAATATCCTCTTCCTTTTCAAACTCATAGCTTCCGCACTCGGGGCATTTGTAGCCTTCGGGAAGCAACTCTTTCGCCGATTTTTCAAACCAGAGGTCGGCACCGTATTCGTAATTTTCAAATTTTTGGGCTATATGTTCGAAAATTTCCTTATCGGCTATTATATGGCCGCAATTTTTGCAGTAGAAAACTGTTATGGGGACTCCCCAAACCCTTTGGCGGGAAATACACCAGTCGGGGCGATTTTCTACCATAGACTTTATGCGGTTATAACCGCTTTGGGGAATCCACTTAACGCGGTCGATTTCTTTTAAAGCCAATTGGCGGAGTGTTTTTTTTTCTTCCATTGTAGGAATTAAATTCTAAGAAACTCCTGTAGAGAGCTCTAAAAAGGATAGAGGAAGAAAAAATTATCCGTTGGTAGTTTCTTTTTGTTCTTTTTCTTCCTTTTCGGGAAAACTTTTAACCTTTCCCAACCCCATGGCGGTTTTCCTACCGACCCCCGAGAAGTTTGCAAAATTGGAAAGTATGGAAAACCACCTTACGGCCTCTTGGTCTTCTATATCCCCGAAGTGGTAGGTAATAACCCCCACAAAGGTGGTTAACTTTCCTAAGGAAGAGAGTTCCACCTTGCGGGTGTGGAGTTTATATTTGGCTATCTCCACCTGTTGGTAAAACTTTCTTAAATCCACCTCGGGTTTTATTCCCGAAAAAACTATCCACCTTTTGAGAAGGCTTTTAAAAAGAATTTCCGGCTCTGGGAAAGGAAAATCAATTCGGTTCCTTCGGAAGGTGGTGGGGGCGATAAATTTAAAAAACCTTTTGGTGGTCGGTTGGGTATTCATTAGACTTTCGTAGGTAACTATATCGTCGTCGTTAATCAAAGGTTTTAGGGACTTGGTTAATTTGACCCCACCCAAGTGGAATTCTTTTTTCTCCGAAAGAAGGTAGGAAGATAAAACTTTCGGCAGTAAATCGTCCTTTAAAAGGGATACCTCTATAAGGATTCGGTTAATCTCCTCCTCGGGGTCTTTCCACAGTTGGGGGCTAAAAAGGGAGAAAACTTTAAACCCTTTATAGTCTTGGTGGAAAACATCGGCAACCTCGGGTTGGAGCAGGGAAAAGAATAGACCGTGCAAGCGGTCGGGGGTCAGTTCCTTAACCTTAAAAGGTTTTTCCGCGTTTAAAACAAACCTAACTTTTGCAGGCATTAAAGTTCATTAAACGTCCTTCGGTTGGATTTTTTGAAGTAAAACATTACAAAAAACGGCTATACCTTCTTCGGAACAAAAACCTTCGCGGGTTTTTCCTTTTATAGAAACCTGCCAAGGGTGAACCTTTAATAAGTTGGCCAAAGAGCGGATTATTTTTTCCTTGTAGGGGGCTATTTTGGGTCGGTCGCAAATGATAACACAGTCCAAATTAAGGATTTTGTAGTTTGCCATTTCCATACGGCGGATAGCTTCTTTTAAAAAGAGTTCGCTGGAAGCATTTTTCCATTGCTCCTCCGAAGGTGGGAAAAGTTGTCCTATATCGGGCTCTCCCAAGGCTCCTAAGATAGCGTCGGTAATGGCGTGAAGCAGGACATCGCCGTCGGAATGACCCTTTAACCCCTTAGGGAAATCTATTTTTACACCTCCCAAAAGGAGGGGTTTATCTTTTTCTTCCTCAAAAGGATGGCTGTCAAAACCCAAGCCTATGCGGAACATTTCTTAATATATTTACGAGCATGTCCAACTTTGTTATAGCTTTGGTGGAAGACGACCCCGACCTTTTGGAAATTCTTACCTATATCCTCGAAAAGGAGGGGTATAAAGTCTTGGCCTTCGAAAGGGGGGAGCAATTTTTAAAGTCCCTTTCGGAAAACATAAAACCCCACCTGATTGTGTTGGATGTAATGCTTCCGGGAATGGACGGTTTTAAAATTGCCCAAATTTTGAAAAATAATGACGTATACCGAAATGTTCCTTTAATTTTTCTAACCGCCAAAGGGTTGGAAGAAGATAAGCTAAAGGGTTTCGAACTGGGTGCCGACGATTATATTTCCAAACCCTTTTCCACGAGGGAGTTTTTGGCACGGGTAAAAGCAATTTTGCGTAGGTATTATCCTGAAAACAAAAATGTGCTTTCGGCGGGAAAACTAAAAATAGATACCGAAAAATTTAAGGTTTTTTGCGGTCAAAAGGAAATTCCCCTAACAAAGGCGGAATTTAAAATCCTCCAAACCTTGGTTGAAAATAAAAACCGTGTTGTTCGAAGGACTACCCTAATGGATGCGTTGGCCCCCTTAGGTAAGGAGGTGGTCTCCCGCACCGTTGATGTTCACATAACCAAAATAAGAAAAAAGTTGAACGACTGCGGTTCTTATATAAAAACCGTCCGCGGTGTGGGTTATATTCTCGAAGAACCGACCGAAGGAAATAAAGAAGAAAACCTATAAAGGGTATTAAAGAAACTTTTCCGCGATTGGGAAAATTTAAGGGGCATCGAAACCGGGAATTCTCGGTATCTTCCCCAATTTGGAGTTTTTATAATACCAACCCCAGAGCTTTTTAAGATAGTGTCCTATTTTGGGTAAAGGTATCATCAAAGCCCTTTTGTGGGTTCTCATAAATAGAGTTCCTCCCCAGGGGCCCATATCCATCAAACATACAATGTGAACGTGGGGAAGATAGCTTTCCATCTGGGAAGCTTTTCCTTTAATCAATTTTTCTATATTCCGAGCGACAATCCTTCCCATAACTTCGGCCAAGTGTCCCTGTTTGGCGCGCCACTGGGGCCCATCGATAGCCGCCGCGTCGCCTACCGCCCAAACGGTGAAATCGGTTCCCGGCACGGCACAGTATTTATCGATTTTTATAAAACCGGCTTCGTTTAGAGGTAGGTCGCTGGCGTTCTTATAAACGGGATGGCCATCGATGGCGGGGGTAAAAATTGTTAGGTCGCTCTGAATTTTCTCTCCATCTTCAAAAACTATTCCGTCGGGCTGGAATTCTTTTATTTTTACCCCTATTTTGTAGGAGACATCTATTTTTTTGAAGAAATCATACATTTTTTCGGCATTTTTTTCGCCGAGCCTTTGGCCGGGTTTTTTCATCGGGGCAAAGAAGACCAGCTTAAATTTGTCCCTAACGCCCAACTTTTTAAGGTAGAAATGAATGTTAAAAAGTTCTTCGAACACAGGCCCGCCCCTAACGCCGGTGGGGTCTTTAGGATTTCCGCCAAAACCGAAGGCTATGGTTCCGCCGCCCTTTTCTATTAGCTCGTGGAGTTTGTCGCGGATTGCCAGCATTTCTTCGGGGGAACCGCAGGTTGAATAGGTATATTCGATACCGGGGTGTTTTTTCTTAACCCCACCCATTGCCACCACCAAACGGTCGTAGGTTTTCTCTTCGATTCTTCCGTCGTCATATTCAACGATTACCTTCTTTTCCTTGGAACGGATTTCTTTAACCTTTGCTTTGGTAAACTTAAAGTTGTTCCTTTTGGCAATTTCCTCCAAGGGTAGGATTACATCTTCAAAATCGGCCTCCTTGGTGGGTATCCATATAGAAATCGGATAAATGTAGAGGTAATCCTTGTCGGAAATTAATTCCACATCGAAGGCTTTGGCCGAGTGGGCGAAGGCGGTTTCCACCCCTCCTATACCGCCGCCCAAAACGAGGACTTTTTCCATTTTTAAAACCTCCGTAAGGGTTTAATTGTTAGCAACCTCTAAGAGGGAATTATTTAAATTGGTATTCGGTGGAAATGATTAACTCCAGATTTTTCTTAAAATTTGTCGTTGATGTTCATTTTTCCCGACAGCGATTTTCCAATCCAAAGACCCCGAAGGTTGAGGAAAAATAAAAATATCCGCGATTTGGTCAGGGAAACCCATCTCCATTTGGAGGATTTGATTTACCCCGTTTTTATCCAAGATGGGAAGAACTTAAAAATAGAAATCCCTTCCATGCCGGGGATATATAGATTTTCCCCCGACAGGGTAATAGATGAAATTAAAGAAGCCCGCGATTTGGGTATAAAGGCGGTTATTCTTTTTGGCATACCCTCCCACAAGGACGATATGGGTAGCGACAGCTTCAGCGACCAAGGCATTATTCAGCGTTCTTTAGAACTGATAAAAAAAGAAGTTCCCGAAATGTTTGTTATCACCGATGTCTGCTTTTGCGAATACACTTCCCACGGCCATTGCGGGGTTATCGTAAACGGCGATGTGGACAACGATTTAACTTTAGAAAATCTCAAAAAGCAAGTTGTTTCCCACGCCCGACACGGTGCGGATATGGTGGCCCCCTCGGGAATGATGGACGGAATGGTTAAGGCCATTAGGCAGGCCTTGGACGAGGCAGGCTTTAGCCACATTCCTATAATGGCCTACTCGGCTAAATACGCCTCGGCTTTTTACGGGCCTTTCCGAGATGCCGCCGAAAGTGCCCCCGCCTTCGGTGATAGGAGAACCTACCAGATGGATCCCTCCAACTCAAGGGAAGCTTTTAAAGAGGTCTATTTAGATATTTTGGAAGGAGCCGATATTGTTATGGTAAAACCCGCCTTGGCTTACTTGGACGTTATAAAAATGGTTAAAGAAAGCTTTCCCGTTCCCGTGGCCGCCTACAATGTAAGCGGAGAATACTCCATGGTAAAAGCGGCCGAAAAGTTGGGTTGGCTGGATGGAAAAAGAACTATGGTCGAAATTCTCTATTCCATAAAAAGGGCGGGAGCAGACCTAATATTGACCTACTTCGCTAAAGAGGTGGCAAAACTTATAAATAAAGGAGAAATAGAAAACTACTTTTGATTTTTCTTTTTTCTTAACCAAAGTAATAGGGGTCGTAGGTTTTTATAGAGTCCAAGACAGCCAAAAACTCGCGGGTAGGTTTTACATCGTGAACCCTAACAATGTTGGCACCACCCATAACGGCCGGGGCAAGGGCGGCTAAGGAACCGTGCAACCTTTCTTTGGGCTGGCTCTTTATCCCTAAAAGGGTTTCGTAAATAAAACCTATAAAGGATTTTCTTGAAACTCCCACCATTAAAGGTTGACCTATAACCCTCAATTCTCGGAACCTTTTTAAGATTTCCACGTTGTGGTGGGGTTGTTTTCCAAAACCTATACCCGGGTCGCAAATAATGTTTTCCTTGTTTTGATAACCTTTATCCAACAGAAGGTTTATTTTTTCCCTCCAGAAGGAAACTATTTCGGAAACCACATCGCGGTAGGTGGGGGGAATTTCTTTCCACGTTTGCGGTTTGCCCTTTATATGGTTTATTACCACCGGGGCATTGTGTTTAACAACTACATCGGCCATTTTTGGGTCAAAAGTTAACCCGCTTATGTCGTTTATTATGTCGGCCCCCTCTTGGAGGACGGCGTTGGCTACTTCACTTTTGTAGGTATCTACCGATATCCAAACCTTGTTTAGGTTGTTTTTTTCCAGCTCCTTTTTTAGTTCTTTTACTACGGGTAAAACCCTATTGAGTTCCTCCTCGGCACTAACGGGCTTTGCACCGGGGCGGGTGCTTTCGCCGCCTATATCTATAATTTCGGCCCCCTCTTCGACCATTTGGAGGGCTTTTTTTACCGCTTCGGAAGGGTTTTTAAATTGTCCTCCGTCGGAAAAACTGTCGGGGGTAACATTTAGAATTCCCATTACGGCGGTCTTTAAACCGAGAGGTAGAATTTTCCGATTGTGGTTTATTCTAAATGTTCTCCTTTTGTAGGATATTGTTATTTCCAATATCTCCCTCGCTAGGGGTTTTAGGTTGGGAAATTCCTTCAACTCCTTTGCGAGGTTCTTAAAATCAAATTCGTTCCCTATTAGGAGAACGGTTAAGTATTCGGGGGCGAGTTCCAACATTGTGGGAAAGGCAACCTTAACGCAGGCTTTTTCCCCACACTGAACGAGATTTTTTATTTCCTTTTTTGGGAAGTTTTCCACCACTATGTTGAAGGCGTTGGTCTTCTCGGCCATATAGGGAACCAGCTTTTCATGAACTTCCAACCTTCGGAGTAAATACCTGAAGGCTTCGTCGTAGCTGTCAAAGAGTTTTATATAGAGGTTGTTCTTCATAGGAAAAAATTGTCTTTGTTTCCCTTTTTAGGCATTGCTTAAAAGAAGTTTCCTTTAATAGGTAGAAAATTTTTTAAACAAAACAGGGCTTACTTCTTAAGAAAAAGTTTCCTTTTAAAGGAATTTTTAAAAACTTTTCCCTAAAGCGGGATAGGATTGGAAAATCCGCGGTGAGGAAAAATATTGAAAGAATTAAACCGCCGTGGGTTCAAAAACTTGGGAATTGTCCAAGTCGTAAATTCTAACAATGGGTGTATCTTCTAAGCACCTAGAGTAGGCCAACATAGGTTTTTCCCATATTGTTTCACTCTCAATTAGTTGAACGAGGTTATCCAAGTTTTTTTCTCCTTCCAAGGGATAGCTGTTTTCTATGTCATAGATGTATAGACCTACCTTTTCCAATCCCAAGGAGGAACGTAGCTTTTTAAATAGCTCCTTAATCTCTTTGTAATAATCCAATACCTCGGTAGGTTCTTTTACTTTTTGGGTTATTTCCTTGAATAGTTTTGTTACACATTTTTCCCCTTCGGGGGACAAAAGTTTTTCGAACCCTTCGCAGGCTTTAACTATAAACAAAAGTCCTTTTTTGTTAGAATATGCTACTAGCGCGCCCTGCTCCAGTCTCATTTTTTCCTCCTTTTTATTTCTTTGAAAATAAAATTAGTCTTGTTAAGTTAGTGTTAACGTTTCCTTTGTCAGGTTTTGGACATTATTTTTTAAACCGCCGAACGGAAATAAATCGGTTCAACCTCAAAGGGGTGAACGGTTTGCCCATTTTGGTATTTGCGTAATGCTACTATAGCACCAACTTCGGAAAAGCCTCTAATGGGAACTTCTATAGGCTTATCTTTTATTTCCAACTTTTGGATTATCTCTTTGCTACCTTCCAACCATACGGGGTAGATAACTCTTAGGTGTTCCCCTTTAAGGGATTTTATTTTTTCCTCATCCAAAATGGAGGGTTTTTGGATTTCTATACTTCCCTCTTTAGTTTTTTCCCAAATTCCATAGACCCAATAGCGGGAGACTTTTAAAAAGGTTAAATACTTCCCTTCGTCGGGAGCAAATTCTAATAAACATTCAAAGTTGGAGTAGGTAACCAAAGGTTTTTTCAAAATTTGGGCGTAGGTTTTAACTAAGGTTATACCCACCCGCAGGGAAGTTGAATAACCTATACCTACATCTACCGCAAATACATCGACTTTATTTATATCCACATTTAGGTCTTCAAAAATTTTGGGAAAAATTTCGAGGGATTTCCTTCCCCTATCTTCCCCGTAATGGAAAACATTTTTTTTGCTTTCTACCTCCAAAAGGGTGAAATTTTGGTAGGAGTAAGAACTATCGAGGGAAAAGAGCATTTTTTCTGCCATGGCATTCTATAAATAGTAGAGAAAGGTATTTGAAAAGATAGAAAAGCCTACAGACCTCTAAAAGGTAAAAGATATTTTTAAACTACGACAGTTTAGGAAGCCTATCTCTATTTATTTCCCATAAGGCTATGGCGGTGGCAGAGCCTACATTTAAGGAGGGAACTTTTCCCACCGTGGGAATTGTGGCCACTATATCGGAAATGTCCATAACGCTTTTGGAAACCCCGTCGCCTTCAGCACCTACGACAACCGCCAAAGGAAAGGGGAAATCTATCTCCCTAATATCTTTACCGCCGGTTTCTATGGCGGCAACCCAACCGCCCATTTTTTTAAACTGCCTTAAAGCCTTTTGCAAAGAAGGCACTTTCGATATTTTTAGGTGAAAAATAGCCCCCGCCGAGGCTTTTACCACCGTTTCGTTTATGGGCGAAGTTCGGTCTTTGGGCAACAATATACCTACCGCCCCGAAAAGTTCGGCGGTGCGGATTATATTTCCCACATTTTGGGGGTCGGTTATATGGTCCAATACCACAAAAAAGCCATTTTTGTTAATGGTTTCCCTAAAGAGGACTTCTTCGGGAACATAATCCACGGGAGATAGTAAAGCTACCACCCCTTGGGTTTTCTTAGTTCCCGCCAATTCTTCGACCTTCTTGCGGGGAATTTTTTGAACCTTTACCCCCTTTTGTTTTGCCAATTTTAAAAGCTCCCTCGGTGGGTGACTATCGTGAGCCACAAAAATTTTTTCTAAACTCCGACCCGCCCTTAGGGCCTCTATTATTGGATTTCTCCCCCATATGGTAAATTTCTTTTTATCTTCCTTTCCTCCTCTGGACATCGAACTATTGAATATAAACTTCAAAAGGAAGAATTTAAGAAAAACAACATTTGCAGGGGCTTGGTTCAATTATCCATTCGTTGTTTTCGGGAACAGTTACCCATTCCCCTTGGTGGTTAAAAAGTTGAATCTTTACCCCGCAGGGGCATTTAAAGGTCATTCCCTCCACGGGGATTTCTATAAGGAAAATGAGCTTCCCGCAGGGGCAAGGAACTTTTAGCCAGTCTGCTACGTCGCCCTGTTCCAATTTTCTAACTCCGGACGCGGGGATAAAGAAATATTTCATATCCTCCTCCTTGGATATTTATTATAGTCAACTTATTTATGTAGTTTCAACTATTTATGACTACTTAAAGAGAGTAAAGGAGCGGTAAAAGGAACTATATAGGGTAAGCTACCAAAACCCTTTCTTTCCCTGCAAAGTCTTTAACAAATTCAACTTTCCAACCGTGGGATTGGAAAAATTTTTGTAAATGCTCCTTTTGGAAGGGTTCGAATTCCAAAACCATAAAGCCATTGGGGTTTAATAGCTCCTTGCAGTGGGTTGCATAAAACTCATGGAATTTGGTTCCGAATTTTCCACCAAAAAGGGCAACAGGGTTTTCATAGAGCACCTCGGGAGGGAGTTTTTCCCTATCTTCCTCCGCTATATAGGGAGGATTGGAAACTATAAAGCCAAACCTTTGGTTGGAATTTTTAAATTCCCCGCAGAGGGTAAAAATATCGCCTTTGATTACCTTAAAACGGTCTAAAACTCCATAACTTTTTGCGTTTTCTATGGTGTTTTCTACCGCTGTGGGGTCTATCTCTACACCCACCATTTGGAGGTTGGGAAATTCCAGCAAAAGATTTATAGATATACACCCTGTTCCGGTTCCAATTTCTAAACCTTTTATTTCCTTTTTATGGTCGAATTTTTCTTCGATTAAGCCTATGGTGGTTTCAATTAAAATTTCGGTTGCTCCGCGGGGGGCTAAAACCCTGGGGAATACTTTAAAGGTTCTTCCTAAACAGTCCCATTCCCCCAATAGGTGTTGGACGGGGATGCGTTCCTTACACCGTTTTTCTATAAGTTTTTCCAACTCCGGGAGGTGAAAAAATTCTTCTTCCTCTTTAAGGGCTAACAAAGATGGATGTATTCCCAGAAGGTGGGAAATTAGAAAAAGACAGTCGCTACGGTAGGTTTCTATAGAACAGTTTTTTAACCTTTTTTGGCACTCTTTAAAAACCTCTTTAACTTTCATAAAAGATTCAAATTAGCGAAGGTATTAAAGTATCCAACCCTGCGGTTTCCTCCAAGCCGAGCATTAGGTTGGCGTTTTGAACCGCCTGCCCCGATGCCCCTTTCACCAAGTTATCAATAGCCGACACAATAACCGCCGTTGATGTCCTTTCGTCGTATACGGGGTAGATAAAACAGAAGTTGGTATTTGCTACCTCCTTACTTTTGGGGGGTTGGTTTAGGATTTGTATAAAGAACTTCCTTTGGTAAACCTCTCTATACAACTCCCTTAGGTCGGTTTTTTTCATTTTTATATATACGGTGGAAATCATTCCTCGGTCTATTGGAACCACCGTAGGGGTGAAACGGATTTTTAAACCTTTGTTGGTTAAAGAGTTTGCTACGAATTCCATTTCGGGGATGTGTCGATGGTTTACCACCTTGTAGGTAAACATGTTGTTGGTCATTTCGGGAAAGTGGAAATGTTGCTTTAAACCCCTTCCCGCACCGCTTACACCCGAAAGGGCGTGAACAATTATAGTTTCATCTACAATTAAATCTTTAGCCTTGGCCAAAATAGGGTAAAGGGCCAATAGCGTGGCGGTGGGATAGCAACCAGGATTAGCGACAAGGGAAGCTTTTTTTATTTTCTCCCTATAAATTTCCGGAAGGCCGTAAACAGCTATTTCCAAGATTTGGGGATATTTATGTTCAAACCCGTAAAAGGTTTTATAGTCTTGGAGGTTCTTAAAACGGTAAGCCCCCGAAAGGTCTACCACTTTATAACCTTTTTCCAACAGTTGGGGAGCCAATTCCATAGAAACTTCGTGAGGAAGGGCCAAAAATAAAAGCTCCACATCGGTGGGAATGTTCTCATAGCCCTCAAATTGGAGTTTTCCCACCGAATACTTTTCCAAAAAGGGGAAAACTTCGGAAACTTTTTTACCTTTGTTGGAAACTGAACCTAAATAGGAAATTTCCATATTGGGGTGGTTTAAAAGGATTTTTATAAGCTCCAAACCTGTGTAGCCGGTTGCTCCCAAGATGCCCACTTTTTTGGTCATTGACAAATAGATATTAAAAAGGTCTTGTTAGAGATTAACTAAAAGTAAAGGAAAGTTTAAAAACAAAAAAGGTATAAGGAAATTAAGCGGTGTAAGTTAAGTTAAGGCTGGCGCTGGTGGGGTCGGCGGTAGGTAGGGCGGAGGCTACCTCGGGATTTTCTACAACGTTTACACTTTCGTAGCTTTGTAGGATAGCGTTAAGCATTTCGGCCGCCTGTTGGAAGGAAGTGGCCAAGGTGTTATAACCGTCAGCCAAGGATTGATATAGATATGTTTCGGGGCCCGTAGTGGAGGTTGCTTGGTTTTCATAGTTTTGGGCTTGGCTGAAATAGCTATCGGCTTGGCTGGAGAATTGATTTATTAGGCTTTGGGTTTGGTCTATAAAGGTTTGGTTTGCTTCCTGAGCCAATTCCAAGGCTTGTTCCTGTAGGTCGTCGGCTTGTTCTCTCATTTGCTCTGCCGAATCTTGGTAGGCTTGGGCTTGTTGGAATAATCCGAGTATTTCGTTAGCTTCTTGATATTGGTCTACAGCGGCATAGAAAGCATCTTGGTCGAAGTTTCCATCTTCATCTATGTAATCTTGATAGTTGGGAACTGTCGAGGCCAATTGTTCAAGTTCATCCATAGTCCAGTCGTCGCCCAATAGAGCGGCCGCCCTTTCGTTAGCTTCGTTTAGTAAGTCTTGGGCCTGCTGTTCGTATTGGTCGGCTTGTTGCAATAGCTGTTCTGCCGAGTCTATAACTTGGTCGATAGCTTCGGCGTATTGGGTTAGAATGCTCAATAGGCTGTTTGCCGCATCAACCGCCGAAGATTGAACATCTATAGCCGCTTGGGCTAATTGTTTTTCAGCATCTACGCCGGCGGTTGCATATTGGTAGGAGATATCGTCGCTAACACTAATGGTTTGGGTGGTATTTTGTTCAAGGTAGTCTATAACTTGGGTTAACGCTTGGGTCGGGATAGTTAACATTACAGTTTCGCCATTAGGCATTGTTCTTTCATATTTACCCCAGTCTACCTCGCCTTCCTCTTTAACTCCCAATATAGGGATTTGAACGGTTTGGGTTCCCGTAGGGCCTTCAACGGTAACAGTTTCATAGCCTACTATTCCGAGTATTCCAAAGTCAGCCTCCAAAGAAGGTTGGGTTGTGGTGGTAGTATCGTTGGTTACGGCGCTAACGGCCTCTGTCGCGGAAACGGCAGTTGCATCGGCCGTTTCAGTTGTTGTGGTATCTGTAGAAGTTTCTGTTGTTGCAGCTGTTGCGGTTGTTGTTGTTGCAGTTGTTGTTGTTGTTGCAGTTGTTGTTGTTGTTGTTGCAGTTGTAGCGGTTGTATCGGCCGTTTCATCAGTTGCTGTAGTAGCCGTAGTGTCGGCTGTTTCGTCTGTTGTTGTTGCAGTTGTAGCGGTTGTATCGGCCGTTTCATCGGTTGCTGTAGTAGCCGTAGTGTCAGCTGTTTCGTCTGTTGTTGTTGCAGTTGTAGCGGTTGTATCGGCCGTTTCATCGGTTGCTGTAGTAGCCGTAGT
>JAADES010000055.1 GCA_013153315.1 Aquificota bacterium | reverse complement strand
TTATAGGCACTTAGTGGAATTGAAACCTGGGCTGTATCATCGGGGAAGTTAGAAGTAACTTGTTTTATAGGCACTTAGTGGAATTGAAACAAAAAAGCTTTTTCTTTTTCAAAATCGGCATAGGGATTGTTTTATAGGCACTTAGTGGAATTGAAACGGGGGAGGATGGGAGTGGAACTCCCTGGGGCTGGTATAGTTTTATAGGCACTTAGTGGAATTGAAACTCGATATAGCCCTGCTTCAACTGGGCGTGACTGTCTCGTTTTATAGGCACTTAGTGGAATTGAAACATATCTCTTTTAACCTTTTGCCCGAAATAACAGCCTCTTTGTTTTATAGGCACTTAGTGGAATTGAAACCATAAAGTCTTAAGGTAACCCAAATGGATACAAATTTCGTTTTATAGGCACTTAGTGGAATTGAAACCCGTAAGAGAAGCTTTGGCAAAAAGGAAATTCACCGTGGTTTTATAGGCACTTAGTGGAATTTAAACTAAAACTTAATGGAGGAAATCCGACAAATCCAATCGGTGGGAATCTTTATTAATGCCCTAATTTGGGGTTTTTTAGCTCTCTTAATCTCGGGAAGTTTTTTTTACTGCGAGTATAAACCCCAAAGCTGTGAAAAATTAGTCCTTTGGCTACGGAAAAAGTTCGGTAAAAAAAAACCTAACTGCTCTTGGAATACTACTTATAACCTCCTCCTTTAGTGTGGGTAGTTGTTTAAAAATTCCTTCTTCGGAAAAAGTTTATTACCCCCACCAAGGTCTAAATTTTGAAGTTCCTCCTTCGGCGAAAAATAAGATTTACCAACTGGCGTTGAAATATTACAACCTTGGAAACTATGTAGGGGCTTTGCAACTCTTCCTTTGGTTGGGAAACTATAAAAATTCCCCTCAGTATGTAAAACTGTTAAGGAAGTTTTTTAAAGCCCCGTCGGTGGACTCTATAAAAGGCGAACCCACCGTTAGGGTTCTTTTAGGAAGAAACTTTAAAGAGGTAATTATTGGAAAAGGGAGAACCTACAAAGTAATATTTTTAAGGGACAAATTCCTGTTTAAGGGAAAAGAACTTAAAAACCTCCATCTGGAAATAAAAAAAACTACCTACCTAACGGTGGTTGGAAAAAATTACCGCCGAACCTACCCCGTCAAAGGGGAATTAACCTTTTTGAACAAGGAAGGGGAAAACTATTTAATTCTTTCCCTACCTTTGGAGGAATATCTAAAGGGAGTTCTACCGAAGGAGGTTTATCCCTCTTGGCCTATCGAAGCCCTCAAAGCCCAGGCTGTTGCCGCCCGCACCTACGCCCTCTATAACCTCTTAAAAAACAGAAATAAACCCTACGATGTGGACAGCACCACCCTTTCCCAAGTTTTCGGAGGCGTATCTATAGGAAAAAGAACCACCAATTTGGCGGTGGAGCTAACCCGCGGCCAAATATTAACCTACGAAGGGAATGTTATTTACGCTATGTATTCCTCCAATAACGCCCCCTGCACCCACTCCTTTAAAGAGCTATTAAAAATAGACCTACCTTACTTGGAAAAGGTTAAAGACATTTATTCTTTAAAAGCCCCCAAATGGGTTTCCTGGGAAAGAAAAGTCCCCAAAGAGGTTATCCTCAAAAAACTCCAAAAATACGGTTTCGATTTAATCCAAATAAGGGATATAAAAATCGCCAAAACCAACGGTTGTAAAAGGGTTTTGTGGATAACCTTAGAAGGGAAATATAAAAAAATAACCCTCCCGGTGGACTTTTTCTTTAGATACCTTTTGAGGTTGCCTTCGGATAGCTTTTTTATAACGGGCAAAAGTGGGAAATATATAACCTTCAGCGGAATAGGTTTTGGCCACGGTTTGGGTATGAGCCAATGGGGTGCCTACGTAATGGCCCAAGAGGGTAAAAGCTACCGCGAAATTTTAAGTTTTTATTACCCCCATACTAAGTTGGAAAAGGTTTATAAATAAAACACTACTGCTATGGGCAAAGAAGAAGGCTTTCTTTACAAGATACTAATTTTTCCCTTTAAATCCTTTGACCCCATCGAGGTTAAGGAGGTAAAAATAACCCCCGGGGGAAGTTTGGAAAACGACCGCCGATTTGCCTTTTTCCGTAAGGAGGACGGTAAAATCCTTTCCCGCAAATGGGAAACAAAACTTTACCGAATAAGGACAAAATACAACTTACCTAAGGAAGAGGTTGTATTTTCCTACGAAGGGGTTGAAAAAGGTTTTAAATTCCGCCAAAAGGAAGATATAGAAAAATTCATCTCCCAAATATTGGGCTATGAGGTAGTCCTAAAGGAGGATAAATATAGAGGCTTTCCCGACGATTTGGAGGCTTACGGCCCGACGGTTGTAGCCCGCTCAACCATAAAAGAGGTGGCAAGCTGGTTTAACCTCGACGAAGACCAAATGCGGTTGAGGCTTAGAACCAACCTAGAGGTGGACGGTGAAAACTTACCACCCTTTTGGGAAGATAAACTTTACGGAAAACCGAACGAGGTTGTTTGGTTCCAAATAGGGGAGGTTAAAATAGGAGGGGTCAACCCCTGCCAAAGGTGTCCCATACCACCCAGAGACCCCTTTACGGGGGAAAGTTTAAAAGGTTTTAGGGACATTTTTGTAGAGAAAAGAAAAGAGACCCTTCCTCCCTGGGCGGAAAGAAGCCGTTTTAATCACTTTTACCGCCTAACGGTTAACACTATAATTCCCACCTCCGAGGCGGGAAAAACCCTTAAATTGGAAGACCCCGTGGTGGTTTTGGGCAAATAAAATTTTCTTTTCCTTCCCATGTCCGTTTTAAAAGTAGAAAAATCCCTTTATGGGCCCTATTTTTTAGCCCAAACCGAAGAAGGTAAAAAAGTAAAAATCCCCCGAACAGCCCCCGGGGAAATTTGGAAAGGAAAACACCTAAAGGAGGATATATTCCAACCCCTAACCCCCCTAAGGTTAAATTACACAATCCGAAGGGTGGGCTTTTGCGGTTATTATCCCTTTTGCGGTTCCTGCCAATGGCAACATATAAAACCCCAACACCAAAGGGAATTTAAAATTCAACTTTTTGAGGAATACATAGGTTTAAAACCTCAAAGGGTTATTATTTCTCCCTCCGAAGAGGGTTATAGGGTTAAAACCTTCCTCTACTGGCGGGAGGGAAAATTAGGTTTTAAAAAGGCTTGGTTTTACGACATTAAGCAACCGATAATGGATATCGTTCATTGTCCTTTACTCCACCCGCGGTTAAACAAAGTTTTAAAACTCCTCAAAAAGGTTAAATTTCCCAAAAGTCTCCATGCGGTGGAACTTTTTACCAATCCCCAAAGGGAGGAGGTTTTTTTTAAACTTCTCTTTCTCAGGAAGGAATTTCCCGAAGGGGATTTTATAAAAAATTTGGTCGAAGAACTTTTAAGCTTAAAGCCGAAGGATTTGGAGCTTTCCATAGGAATATACCGAGGCGAATATTTGAATTGGGAAAGTGTTCAAGTTTACGGAAATTGGGAAAGCTTAATAGAGGTAGGCGATTACAAATTCCTGGTTTCCCCCGACGCTTTTATCCAACCCAACCATTACCTTTGGAAGGAGTTTATCCAATTAATAAAACCCACCGAGGTTTACAAGAAAGGTTTGGAACTCCACGCGGGGATAGGTTTTTTTACCTTACACCTCTCGCGGTATGTGGAAAAACTAGAAAGCTCCGATATAGGAAAGGAAAGTTCCCGCCTAAGGGAATTGAACTTAAAACTAAACCGAATAAGGAATGTAGAAAGTTATGCCCTTGACGCTTACAAGCACCTAAAGAGGGTTAAAGAGGTGGAGCTTTTGGTGGTAGACCCTCCGCGGGGAGGTTTAACAAAACCTGTTGTAGGTCTAATTTTAAAGAAACTCCCAAAGGAGATTATCTATATTTCCTGCAACCTTGAAAGTTTAAAAAAAGACCTTTCCCAACTAAGGGAAAAATATGAAATTGTCAAAACCGCCTTGGTGGAGCAGTTTCCCAACACCCACCATATAGAGAGCGTTGTATGGTTAAAGAGAACTTAGAAGGGAAAAATAAAAGTTTTTAACCTACCTTTTGGAGGAATTTATAAATTCTCTCCGCCAGTTGGTCGGGCATTAATTCGAACTTACGAAGGAGCTCTTGGGCGGTTCCGCTTTCTCCGTAGGTGTCGGGAATTCCTATTTTCATTGTGGGAACGGGGGCTTTGGTGGATAGAGCTTCTAAAACGGCGTCGCCCAAACCGCCTATTGTGGAATGTTCTTCAATAGTTACCACCTTGCCCGTTTTCTTGGCACTTTCGGCTATTAGGTCGGCGTCTATCGGTTTGACGCTTACGGGGTCGATAACTTCGGCGTCGATGCCGTATTTTTCTTTCAAAATGGTGGCCGCATCCAGGGCGTGGGAAACCATTAGACCCACGGCAACTATGGTTATATCCTTACCCTCTTTTAGAACAAAACCTTTTCCGATTTCGAATTCCACATCTTCGGGATATACGATAGGGAACTTTTCCCTTGTAAGCCTTACATAGAAGGGGCCCGGAGTTTCGTAAACCTTATAAAGGATTTTTTTCAATATGTTGCTGTCGGCGGGGACTATAACGCGCATATTGGGTATAGCGCGCATTATAGCCATATCCTCGTTCATTTGGTGGGAGGCTCCGTCGGGGCCTACGGTTATACCGGTGTGGGTGGCCACCAACTTGACGGGCAATTCGTTGTAGCCTACATGCTGCCGAATAATTTCCCAAGCCCTTCCGGTCAAAAACATTGAGAAGGAGCTGGCAAAAACCACCCTATCCTTGTCGTAGGCCAAACCCGAAGCTACGCCTATAAGGTTCTGTTCGTCTATTCCTACATTGAAAAACCTTTCGGGAAATTTGTTTCCGAACATCGCGGTTTTGGTGGAGGTGGAAAGGTCGGCGTCCAAAACGCACATTTTGGGGTCTTTTTCCCCCAACTGAACCAAGGTTTCACCGTAAACCTTTCTTAAGTCCCCTTTAGGTGCATCTTTTGTATATAAAAACATTGTTTGTTACCTCCGTTTATTTTTTGTCGTATTTGGCCAGAAATTCCTCTATTTCTTTTTCAGAAACTCCCAAATCTTTCATTGCTTGAATGAATTTTTCCCTGTCGGGGGCTTTACCGTGCCATGCGGGGGTATTTTCCATAAAGGAAACGCCTTTACCTTTTACGGTTATAGCCCTTATGGCAACGGGTTTTTCTTTGGCTACGGCGGTTGCCTCATCGAGGGCTTCAAGGATTTGTTTATAGTCGTGGCCGTCTATTGTTATCGTGTGCCAGCCGCAGGCTTGGAATTTGTCCTCGATGGGATATATTCCGCTGTTAACGTTGGGCACAAAATCGTCCAGCTGAATGTTGTTGTTGTCTATTATCGCTATAAGGTTTTTAGGTTTGAAGTGCTTTGCCGTCATTGCCGCTTCCCAGGTCATTCCCTCTTGCAGTTCTCCGTCGGAAAGAAGGGCGTAGGTTTTGTAATCCATGCCATCAACTTTTGCCTTTAAAGCCATACCGAGGGCTATCGACAGTCCCTGACCTAAGGAACCGGTGGAGGCCTCTACTCCGGGGGTGTGCTTCCTCGAAACGTGACCTTGGAGGGGGCTACCCAATTTTCTTAAGGTATAAAGTAGCTCTTTTTCGAAAAAGCCTTTAAAGGCCAATATTGTGTAAAAAGCGGGAGCGGCGTGCCCTTTGGACAAAATAACCCTATCGCGGTCGGGTTTATAGGGTTCTTTGGGGTCTACATTTACATAGCCCCCAAAATAGAGGGCCACCAATATATCCATAATGGAGAGCGAACCCCCGGGGTGGCCCGAACCGGCCAAATATATCGCTTTTAGGGTTTCTATCCGTGCCTGCCGAGCTATCTCTTTTAGTTCTTCTAAAGAAGCTTTCTTTTCCATTTAAGGGTTCTATTATTTTCTCTTTAACCTTGTGGCGTTGATACCTTACAAAATTCAAAGCTTGACAGTTGTTAATGTTTACCTTAATAAACTGAATTCCCTTAGAAGTTTTATTTCTTGGGGCCACCTGTGGGGTTCGGGCGTTTCCAATATTAGGGGAATACCTTCAAAGCGGTTGTCCACCATCATTAACCTAAAGGGGGTTAAACCTATATAACCTTCCCCTAAAGGGGCATGTCTATCTTTTCTACTTCCTAAGGGGGTTTTGCTATCGTTAAGGTGAACCCCTTTTAGGTATTTAAAACCTACTACCTCTTCAAACTCTTGGAAAACTTGAAAATAACCCTTTTCGGTGGAAATATCGTAGCCGGCGGCAAATATGTGGCAGGTATCGATGCAGACCCCTACTCGGCTTTTATCTTCTACCAGTTCTATTATTTGGGCCAGATGCTCAAAACGGTATCCCAAATTACTCCCCTGTCCCGCCGTGGTTTCCAATACTAAAACCACTTGTTCGGTCTCTTCTATAAGTCGGTTTATTCTTTCGGCGATTATTTCAAGAGCTTCCCTTTCGGTGTATTTACCTAAATGGGCCCCCGGGTGGAAATTTATATATTTAAGACCCAGCAGGTGGGCCCTTTCTATTTCATCTTTAAGGGCCAAATAGGATTTTTCCGCCTTTTGAGGGTCGGGCGAACAGAGATTTATTAAATAACCTCCGTGGGGTAATACCGAATCTATTAAAAACCCTAAGGAGTTTAGATTTCTTTTAAAAGCTTCTACCTTTTTGGGGGGGTAGGGTTTATCAAACCACCTACGTTGGTTTTTTAAAAAGAGGGCAAAGGCGTTAGCCCCTATACGGTAGGCATTTTTAGGCGCGTTGTCTACCCCTCCCGCGGTTGATACGTGGGCTCCTATAAGATAATTTGGGCTTTTGCCTGCCGGAATGTCGGACATTCTCTTCTTATTAAAGCATCGATAACTTCAACCAGCTCTTGGAAGGGTTTTCTTTTTATCTTTTTCAAAAGATGGCAAAAGATAAAAACCTAAAAGAGGGAATAGTTGTAGAAAGGGCCGGTCAAAAGGTAGGGGTTTACCTCTTTGAGGATAAAAAAGTTTATCGAGGTATACCCCTCGGGAAAATCAGAAAGAAAACCAAGATTTACGCGGGCGACTACGTTAGGGGTAGGATTGTCGACCCCAATACCTTCGCCATAGAGGAGGTCAAAGAAAGAAAAAACCTGCTGGTTCGTCCGCCGGTTGCCAACGTTGACCGCGTGGTTTTGGTTCAAACCATTCAACACCCACCTTTTCAGAACTTTTTATTGGACAACCTACTGGTGGTTTACGACCATTTGGGACTGGACACGGTTATAGTTTTTAACAAAATCGACCTCCTAGACGAGGAAGGTAAAAAAGAGCTCCAAAGGTGGGAAAAAATTTATAAAGACGCCGGTTACGATGTTTTAAAAGTTAGTGCCCACACGGGGGAAGGTATTCAGGAACTAAAAGATTACCTAAAAGGGCAAATTTGTATTTTGGCGGGCCCTTCGGGGGTCGGTAAAAGCTCCATACTTTCGGCCTTGACCGGTTTAAAACTTCGAACCCAAGAGGTAAGCGAAAAAACCGAAAGGGGTAGACATACCACCACAGGCGTGCAGTTAATCCCCTTCGGAGAAGGTTCCTTTGTGGGAGATACTCCCGGATTTTCCCGCGTGGAGGCTTTGCAATTTATGCCCAAGGAAGAAGTTCGTCTGCACTTTCCCGAATTTCTGCGTTACCGCTGCAAGTTCTCCAACTGTATGCACCTAAATGAGGAGGGTTGCGAAGTAAGGGAAGCCCTCAAAAGGGGAGAAATTTCCTGCGAACGCTACAAAAGCTATTTGAAAATGATTAAGGAATACGTAGATTGGCTGAAAGATTATTGCAAAGAAGAGGAAGATTAAAGATAAACCTCTTTTGGTTTCTTTTTTATTTAAACTTTCTTTGGAATTTTTATTCGGAAAATAGTTCCACCGCTTGGGACAAGATTTCTTCCCTTTCTTCCACCGAGGGGGCTTCACAATAAATTCTTAGCAAAGGTTCGGTTCCCGAAGGACGGATTAGTAGCCAAGCGTCGTTTTCAAAAATAAGCTTCAATCCATCGATGGTATTTACCTTATGGACTTTCCTTCCTGCAAAGGTTGTAGGAGGATTTTTAATTAACTCTTTAAGTTTTTCCTTTTCTTTGGGCTCCACCGGGAGGTCTATCCTTCGATAATAAGCTTCCCCAAAACGGTTAAATAGCTCTTTTATTACCTCCGAGGGGGTTTTATCCTTGAGTAGGAACATTTCCAACAGATAGAGGGCCGATAATAGTCCGTCCCTTTCGGGGGTAAAGTGGGGGAATCCGTAACCTCCGCTTTCCTCGCCGCCAAAAATTACGTCCTCCCTTTCGAGGATTACCCTGTTTATATGTTTAAAACCTACGGGAGTTTCTATTAAGGGAACGGAAAATTCCTTGGCTATGCGGTCGGCCAAGTAGGTGGTGGAAACGGTTTTAACAACGGCCCCCCTTTTGTTTTTGTTTTCCAACAGGTGGAGCATCAATAAAGCATAAACCAACTGGGAGTTTACAAATTCCCCTTTTTCGTCCACCAAAGCCACACGGTCACCGTCGCCATCGTTCATTATTCCGCAAAAGGCCCCGAGGGCTTTGACCTTCTCCTTTAGAGCTTGGGCGTTTTTCTCCACCGGTTCGGGTGCCCTACCGCCGAAAAGGGCATCCCTGTAGGCGTGAATTTGGGCAACGGAAACTTTTGTGTTTTGCAGAGCTTTAGCCAAATATCCAATGGAGGAACCATACATAGGGTCGTGGACTACTGTTATTTCCCTTTCCTTAAATAGGTCTATATTTACCTGCCCCCTTACTGCGGATATATATTCCTCGGTAAAGTCTTCCTCCGAAAGGGAACCTTCATCGTAGAGAGGTTCCTTAGAGGGGTCTACTTTACCTATTAAACTTTCTACCTCTTGTATAAATTCGGGTGTAGCCGCCCCGCCAAAGTTTTCTTTTATTTTGTAGCCGTTGTAAATGGCCGGGTTGTGGGAGGCGGTTATCATAACCCCGTTGTCGAACCCTTTGTATTTAACAGCCCAGGAAACCAAGGGGGTGGTTACAGCTTTGGGGGATAGGTTAACTTTAAAACCTTCGGCATAAAAAACGGTTGCAACCTCGCGGGCAAAGTTTTCCGACATAAAACGGTTGTCGTAGCCTACAAATACCTTGTTAAAACCTTTTCTTCTAAGAACTTCGCAGTGGGCCAAAGCCACTTTTTTTAGGTTTTCGAAAGTAAAATCGCGGGCTATAACTCCACGCCAGCCATCGGTTCCGAATTTTATAGGCATAGGAAAAATTTATAATTATTAACAACATCTTTGACCAACTAAAGCTTCTTCTAAAAATTTTTTAGACCTTTTAGCGGACAAAAACATTTTTTTTCCTTTTGGAGCTTTCTCTAATCTTCTTAACAAAGAAGGTTTAATCTATTTTCCCTTATTTGGTTGTTCTAAGGTAAACCCTTTGTTGGAGGGATTCCTAAAATGGGAGCTAAAGGAGGCCAAGAGGTGAAAACAACACTTTTTGTAATAAGACACGCCGAGAGTCAATGGAACCCTATAGGTAGATACCAAGGTTTATTAAACCCCGATTTGTCCGAAAGGGGAGAAAAGCAGGCAAAAATCCTCGCCAAGGAGCTTAAAAATAAAGGTATAGAGGTCATATATACTTCCCCCCTTTTGAGAACAAAAAGAACCGCCCAAATAATAGCCGAAGAATTAAATGTTCCCCTTATAGAGGACGAAAGAGTAATAGAAATCGACCACGGTGTGTGGAGTGGAAAACTGGTCGAGGAAGTTAAAAAAGAGTTCCCCGAAATGTTTGAAATGTGGATAACCCGACCTTGGAAGGTGGATTTTCCGGAAGGGGAAAACCTTTTAAAGGTTTTCGAAAGGGTAAAAGACTTTATAAGGTTTGTAAAAGAAAAACACAAAGGCCAAACGGTGGCGGTTGTATCCCATACAGTTCCCATAAGGGCTCTCTACTGTGCGGCCTTGGAACTTCCCATAGAGAAGTTTTGGAGCTTCGGCTGCGATAACGCCTCCTATTCGATAATTAATTTCGAAGAAGACCGCACCACCTTACACAAACTGAATATAACCTGCCACCTCGAAAGGGAAGGGCTTTACGAAGAAGCCCACAGAGCCCTTTGATAAAATAAAATTTTTCGCGTCAAAAATAGACACAAGGAGGAGAAAAATGAAGAAAGGAATACACCCCGAACTAAAGCCCACCACTTTCGTATGCGGTTGCGGAAATACCTTTACCTTACTTAGCACCAAAGGCGGAACCGTTTATTTGGAAACCTGCAACCAATGCCACCCCTTCTATATAGGAAAGCTAAGGGTAAAACCCGCCTATTTGGTTTTAAAACAGCAGCTGGAAGGTGGAGAGGAAAATAAATAAAACCTGTAAAGGATATTTTTTTAGAGGCCTTAAAAGGGGTTAAATTTTTCACCTTATGGAAGCCTTTTCTTCCCCCTATCAAATCCTCCTTTTGCAGTTGGAAGAACAAATCCAAGCCCTACGGCAGGTTGTCTTTAACCTTCCGGTGGATAAACTTCCCGACGACGATATTAGGAATTTTTTTCGTAAAGGGATAGAGCTCCTTCTTTTGGTCGGTGATATTTTGACAGTCAAAGAGGACTTTGAAGACCACCCCCAATTGGAGGAAGATTTAACCCTCTCCCTTTTGGAGGGAATACTTATATCCAAAACCCTCATTGAGAAACTGGAAAAAAGATTACCCCTTTTCTTGGAAACAATTACCGTTTTTGATGAACCTTTGATGGATAAGTTGGAGCAAATTTTACATTCCCTTCAAAGTTCCTTGGAACGCTCTCCCAACTCCGCCAAGCTGGATATAGATGAACTTTCTTATGTTCTACGGGAGATTGCCCGCACTTTGGAGGCAACAAGCGTTAACTTTGCCAAAGCCTTTAATAAGCCTCTATAACAAATAAAAAAGAAAAAAATTAAAGTTTGATTTGTTTTAAAGAAATTATTTCGGGAATTTGTCTTAGGAGATTTAAAGCTTCCTCGGGGGCGGGCTCGTCCAAGTTCAAAATACCTATGGCCCGACCGCCTCTTTTCTCCCTACCCAACTTGAAGCCGGCTATGTTAACGTTGAATTTGCCGAGGATATTACCTATTTTGCCGATAACACCGGGAAGGTCTTTGTTTTCGAATACAAGCAAAATACCTTCGGGCTCGACATAAACCTTGAAGTTGTCTATTTGGACAAATCGGGGTAGGTAGCCGTCCAACACACTGCCCGCAACACTCCGTTTGCCCTGGTCGGTGTAAACGGTAACTTTTACCAAATGCTTAAAGTCCGGGCTGTCGGAGCTGGCAACCTCTTCCACCCTTATACCTTTTTCTTTGGCCAAGAAGGGGGCGTTCAAAATATTTACGGGGTAGTCTACCGTTTCCTTTAGAATTCCGCTGAGAACGGCCGCCGTTATGGGTTTAACATGCTCGGCAATATCCCCGTAAACTTCCACCTTAACTTCCCGAGGGTGAACGCCCGCCCACTGGACTATGAAACGACCCATTTTTTCAGCCAAGTCGAGAATGGGCTTTATCAATGTCAGTGCCGACAGGTCGGGGAAGGGAGCGTTAACCACATGTTCGGGAGTTTCTCCTTTAAGGGCTTTAATTACTTGTTGGGCCACCATAATGGCCACGTTGGCCTGCGATTCGCGGGTGTTTGCTCCTATGTGGGGCGACAAGGAGAGGTTTATTTTTCCTTCTTCCCAAAGCTCCAAAAGGGCATCTATAAATTCTTTGGGAGGGGGTTCGGGTTTAAAAACATCGAGGGCGATACCTTTTATTTTTCCTGTTTTGGCAACCTCTACAAGGTCTTCTTGGTTTATAATTCCTCCGCGGGCACAATTTACAATGTAAACCCCATCTTTCATAAGTTCCAATTGGGGTTTGGAAATCATATTTAGAGTTTCCTCGGTTAGGGGTGCGTGGATTGTTAGAACATCGATTTCTTTTAGCATATCTTCGAGGTTGTCGACCAATTTAACGCCCAAACGGTCGGCCTTCTCGCGGGGGATATAGGGGTCGTAGGCGTAAACGTCCATGCCGAAGGCTTTGCTC
The DNA here is from genome assembly GCA_013153315.1 of Aquificota bacterium. Classification (GTDB taxonomy): domain Bacteria; phylum Aquificota; class Aquificia; order Aquificales; family QOAS01; genus QOAS01. The sequence goes on along the minus strand of JAADES010000055.1, from coordinate 6,248 downwards.
CGAATGGCCACCTGAGAGCCTATATTTCCCAAGCCGATAATTCCCAATTTCTTACCGTAAAGCTCTTCACCCATAAATTTTTTTCTTTCCCATTTGCCGGCGGCCACCGAGCTGTGGGCTTTGTGTCCATTACGCATTATGGTGAGCATGTGCATCATTGTCAGTTCGGTGGCCCCTATGGTATTTGCCCCGGGGGTGTTTACTACGAGAATTCCCCTTTTGGAGCACTCTTGGAGGTCAACGTTGTCAACGCCCACACCTGCACGCCCTACCACTTTAAGATTTTTAGCCCTTTCCAGGAGCTCTTTATTAACAGGTGTGCGGCTTCGGGTTATTATTGCATGGTAGGGTTCTATAATTTCCAAAAGCTCTTCAAAAGGTATTTCGGGACGATAATCCACCTCTATTTCGGGGTCTTTTTGGAGTATTTTTATACCTTCTTCGGCTATAGGGTCGGTGATTATTACCTTGTAGGTCATGTTCTTTAATTATAGAAAGCGTCTGTTTACGTTTTTTAATAGTCGGCGAAACTAAGGAAGCGGAAAGAGGTATAGAAACATTCCTAACAATTTTTGGTTATTTAGATACTGCAAAAGAGATTTCCCTCGGGCGGTAGAAAAGTAAATCCAACATATCTTTAAGGTAAATTTTTAAATCCTTTCGGTGGACGACGTTGTCTATTAAGCCCTTTTGGAGGAGAAATTCGGCAGTTTGAAAACCTTTGGGCAATTTCTGTTTTATTGTCTGTTCGATAACCCGAGCGCCGGCAAAGCCTATTCGTGCCCCCGGTTCGGCCACTATAATGTCGCCCAAAAAGGCAAAGCTGGCGCTAACTCCTCCCATTGTAGGGTCGGTTAGCACGGTTATGTAGGGCACTCGGGCTTTGTTTAAAAAGCCGACCGCTATAGAGGTTTTTGCCATCTGCATTAGAGAAAGTATGCTTTCCTGCATGCGGGCTCCGCCGGAGGCGGTAAAAACTATAAGAGGAATTTTATTTTCGGCACAATATTTGCACGCCCTATAGAAGCGTTCGCCCACCACCGAGCCCATAGAACCTCCGATAAAGTTAAAATCCATAGCCCCAACGACCGCCTTTCTTCCGTAGATGTAGCCTTCCACGAAAATAATCGCTTCGTCGGCCGAGGATTTCTTCTTAGCCTCTTCTAAGCGTTCTTTGTAGGGTTTTAGGTCTTTAAAATTTAGGGGGTCGGTGGGTTGGATTTCGGTAAAAAGCTCCTTTCTATCCCCTTCATCCAAAGTTATATCTATCCTTGTTCGGGCATCTATTCTGAAGTGATACCCACAGGAGGGACAAACCCAAAGGTTATCCTTTAGGTCGGGGGTATATAAAAGTTCCTTACATTGGGGGCACTTAGTCCATAACCCCTCGGGGATGGTCTTTTTTCTTTTAAAAAACTCAAAAAGTTTCATAGGAAACTATTTAAACCTCGTCAAGTTGGTTAGCCTTGGCCCGTTTAATTTCTTTCCTAGGAATGCAAACATTAAAAAACCTTAGGTGGAGGTATTTATTTTTAGAAAAACCTGCCCCCCAAGAGTTAAAAAATAAATACGGCCTTCTTTTGGGACAGCTTTTATATAACCGCGGTTTAAAAGAACTTCCCCAAAAAAGTGCCGAAGATTTACCTCCTACAGATATAGTGCCCAATATAGAAGAGGCGGCCGAAGTTATTTTAATGGGTATAGAAGAAAAGAAACCCTTTTTGGTTTTTGGTGATTACGACGTGGACGGAATTACCTCCACCGCCGCCTTTTCCAAAATTTTAAAACGCCTCGGTGCGGAAAAAGTTTTTTCTTTTGTTCCCGAACGGGGGGAAGGTTATGGATTAAACCCCAAGGTGGTGGAAGCGTTTGCTAAATACTCCAACGGCAGAGGGATAATTATAGCCCTCGATAACGGAACAAAAGAGATAGATACCATAAAAAGGGCTAAAGATTTGGGTCTGGAGGTGGTTATTTTTGACCACCACACCCCCGAGGAAGGAAACTTACCTGAAGCTATTTTGGTAAACCCGAAAATAAGAAATGAAAACCCTTATGGGATAAAGGATTTGTCCACCGCCGGGTTGGTCTATCTTTTTGCTCTATATTTGGAAGAGGAATTGAATGAACCTGTAGGGGCCCAAGATTTTGTCGACCTTGCCGCTTTGGGAACTGTGGCCGATGTGTCGCCCCTTTCGGTAATAAATCGAATAATAGTAAACCTGGGGTTGGAAAGGTTAAAAAAGACCTCCCACCGTGGGTTGGCTGTATTGTTGCGAGAACTTAACAGGGAAAATCTCAATGAAAACGATATAGCTTTCCGTATAGCTCCCCGCTTAAACGCCTTCGGACGGATGGACATGGCACGGCTGGCATTGCAACTCCTTTTAACAGGACAAGAGGAAAAGGCTAAAAAATTTGTTAAATGGGGAGAATATTTAAACAAAACCCGAAAGTATATAACAAAAAAAGCTGTCCAACAAATTCTTACCAAATACCAAGGCAAAAGGGTTAAAGCTATTGTAGAAGGCTCTCCCCATTGGAAAAAGGGGATTTTGGGCTTAATAGCGAGCTCGGCTACCAACTATTTTGGCGTGCCTTCAATTATTTTCAAGCTGGACGGAGAAAAGGCGGTGGGAAGTGCCCGTGCCCCGGAGGGGATGAACATACTCCCTATTTTGGAGGAACTATCCCCCCTAATGGAAAGGTGGGGTGGCCACTCCCAAGCGGCGGGTCTTACTGTTAGAAAGGAACACCTTAGGGAATTCAAAGAAGAGTTCCTTAAAAGGGTTGAAAAATTAAAGTTTGAACCTCCACAGTTGGATATAGATTTACACTTACCTATAGAGCATTTAAATCAAAATCAAAAAATCCTTGAGGTGTTGGAACTTTTGGCACCTTACGGGGCAGGTAATCCCTATCCCACCTTTGTATTTGATACTGTTTTAGAAGATTTTGAAAAAACCCGCTACGGGTATAGGTTAAAGTTTAAAGACCTTTCGAAGGGATATTTCCTAAACCTCGACGACCCCAGAATTGCTATCCCCCATTACTGGAAAGGTAGAAAAGTTAGGGTTGTTTACTCGGTAAGAAAATTAAATCCTTTAGAAATCCAAATAGAGGATATAAAACCTCTTTCCTAATATGGAGAAAAATCCCTTCTTACCCCTTTTGAAGAAACAGCTGGGAAGAACCCCGAAGGGGAATTTCTTGGTTGTAAAAATATGTCCTTTTGGGTTTCCCGTTGTAATAAAAAATCCACCTTTGGTAAAAGGTCAACCTTTCCCTACCAACTTTTGGTTAACCTGTCCCCACTTGATAAAAGAGGTTTCCCGCTTGGAGGAAAAGGGTTTTATAAAACATTTTGAGGAAAAACTTAAATACGACCACCGATTTAGGAACAGATATTTAAAAGCACATCAGGAGGAGGTAATGCTTAGAAAACCTTACCTAACCAAAGATGTACCGCCAAAAATTAAATACAAACTCCTAAAAGGGGGTATAGGTGGAATAGAAAACCCTACGGGGGTTAAATGTTTGCACCTACATTTGGCTTCCTATTTGGCAGGAATGGACAACCCAATAGGGGAAGAGGTTTATAAAAAGATAAACCGAAAATGGTGCTCGGTTTTTAGTCCTACGGAAGGAAAATGTCAAATTTAAGGTCTTTCGAGGGCGGCTATATCGTCCAAGGTGGCGTTTAGCACAACAACCTTATCGAAGCCTTTGGTCTTTAGGAAGGCGTAAGCCATACCTGCACGGATTTTTCCCGGACAAAAAACTGCAATAGTTTTGTCCTTAGGAAGCTCCTGATAACGGTCGGGAAGTTCGTTTAAAGGAATATTTACCGCACAGTTTATTGAAACTAAGTCGGCCTCTTCTTTGGAACGAACGTCCAATATTATCGCCTCCCCCTTTTTCCACTTTTCATAGAAGGCGGGGGCCGTTATTTTGAGCTGGCTGGCCAAAAATTCGCGGGTTTTTTGTCTTAGAACGTCTTCCAATGTTCTTTCCATAGTTTCTTTTAATGTATCCAAACGTTAAGTAAGGACTTACCTCCTATATCATATTCGAATATCGCAATGTTATTGTTTTTGCAATTACTAACTTTCCGAAAATTTATTGCAAGTTAAAAGAATTGGTTATTGAAAATCATAGATTATTTGCGTTTGATACAAAAGAACTTTTAAGTATGTTGATAAATCCCAATGAGATAAAAATAGGCTGTAGCGTTTTTGACGCGGAGCATGTGGCGTTGGTGAATATGATTAACGCCATTCATAAACTTTTGAAACAAGGAAACCGCGAAAAGGCCAAAGAAATTTTCCAAAAAGGGTTGGTGGAATATACCGAAAAACATTTGGCCCACGAAGAAAAGGTAATGGAGAAATTCGGCTACCCCGATTTGGAAATGCACAAAAAAAGTCATGAAATGTTTAAAAGGGTAATTGCCGAAGGAATAAAAAATCTCGATGACCCCAAAGCATTCGCATCGGAGGCGGCTATGGCTATGGGTTGGATTTTCGGACACGTTCAAAAAACCGACAAAAAATATGTTGATTTCTTTAAAGAAAAGGGCTGTTGGGAAGAGGCCTGCGAAATGTTGGAACAGCCCGTAGAACTGGAAATAGAAGAGGAACTTCGCCAAATTTTAGGCCCCGAATATGTGGAAGTGCCGGTAAAAAAATAATCTTTTTAATTTCCTCTTAAAACAAAATTTGAAATAAGGGCCCCCTGTTTAACGCCCCAATCGCTAACTATCAGTTCGTCTTTACCGAAATTCTCCAAAATTCTCCAAAACATCGCTATGCCGGGAACAATTGCCTCGGCCCGTTTATCTTCTATCTGGGGAATTTTTTTCCGTTCTTCAACGGTAAGACGGGACAATTTTTCAAACCATTTTTTTATTTGTTCCTTGGTTAGGGTTAAACCGTTAATTTTGGAAGGGTCGTAAGGGTATATTTGGTATTCCAAAGCGGCTACGGTGGTTATAGTTCCCCCCAAACCCACCAAGGTATCCACAGGCCTAACAACGGGCTTAATCTTTTCATCCAAATAGAGGAGCAAATTTTTAATTTCCTCCTCGGTGGGGGGATTATGTTTAATAAACCCTTCGGTTAAATTTACTATACCCATAGGTAGGGATATAACCTCTTCTATATCCAAACCTTGGCCGAAAATAAACTCGGTAGAACCCCCTCCTTGGTCTATTACACAAACCTTTCCTTGGGGCTTTACCGCATAAAAAGCCCCTATGTAGGCATATTTACCTTCCTCTTGGGGGGAGATGATTTTTATTTCCAGACCCAGCTTTTGGAGTTCCTTTAAAAACTTTTCCCTGTTCTTGGCAATCCTTAAAGCTTCGGTTCCCAACACAAGGCACTTTTGAACTCCGTAGTCCTCACATAGTTTCTTGTATTTTTCTATAACTTTTAGAGTGTCTTTTATACCGTCCTCCGAAAGGAGACCTGTTTTCTTTACACCCCTCCCGAGGGCGGTAATATGCCCTTCCTCGTAGAGGATTTTAAAGTCCCTATCTTTTATGTCGGCTATTGTTAGGCGGGTGGAGTAGGTTCCTACATCGATAACGGCTACACGCATATTTATAAATACTTCTCCATAGAAGAGTTAAAACGGCTCATAAAAACATAAAGCGTTAACTTCTATAGCCTTTACCTAAAAACCCAAAACAACAAGTGCGAAGAATTGAAACTATTCAGGCGGTATAGGAATAGGAGGAATACCTAAAACCATGTTTGGAATACCTCAATAGGGGTGATTATCAAAAAGTTAAAACCCTTTATGTGGAGATGGTTAGAAAACTCCCTTTGGAGTTTCTTTAAATTTTGAAACCAATTTTTTTTATGTTTTGTTTAACAACTTTAGGAGAGTAAAAACTAATCCGACAATAAAGGTAGCCTGTCCTATAAATAACACTATCAACCACTTCAATAGGTCGGCTTTTACCTGTTGGATTTCCGCTTTTAGTTCTCCTTTTACCTGTTGGATTTCTGCTTTTAGTTCTCCTTTTACCTGTTGGATTTCCGCCTTTAGTTCTCCTCTTACCTCTTCTATTTCCTTTCTTAGCTCTCCTCTTACCTGCTCTATTAATGCTCTTAGGGATTGTTCTGTTAGCTGGAGGTCGTATTTTGTTGCTAATTCTTTAACAAGCTCTTCTTTTAACTTGGTTTTAGCTTCGTAAGTTTTATGCTCTATTAAACTTTCTATAGCTTCGGCTACTATTTTTG
>JAADES010000039.1 GCA_013153315.1 Aquificota bacterium | reverse complement strand
CTTCTTTCTTCTTTAGGTTTTCTTCCAACTCTTCCTTATTGAGGTTTTTAAGGTTTTGTTCCAAGTTTTGTTTTTCTTTTAATAGTTGGTTATACCTTTGTTTGGTTTCGTGAAGTAATTGCCTGTATTGGTTTATTTGAGATTTTAAAGTTTTAATGCGATTAGAGATTTCCTCAATTTGTTTTTCTTTCTGTTCCAATAGGTATTCTCCGGGGGATTTGAACAAAAACAAACTCAAATAGGTTAGAAAGGTAGGTATAAGGAGGCGAGGAATTACCGTCCAATCGTGTAAAACGAAGGCCAATCCTACAATTTGAAAGGTTACCAAATAGGAGAATATGAGTAAATTCAAATGTCTACGACCAAAAAACCAGCTGGTAAAAATAACCGCAATAAAGGAGTATAACAAAACATAACCGACCTTGGAATGGGGATAAACATTCCAACCGTAGGTTTCCGAAAGCCAATAGAGCCCAAAATGGAAGAAAAAAATCAAAAGAAGAGCCTTTATGAGTTCCGAAAGTTGTTCTTTTAGTAATTTAGGGGATAGATAAAATCTCCCGCTTATGGTATTAAGAAAGTTTTTCATCCCTACCATCTTAATTTTGCTGGTTTTTGCTACAGGCTTACTGGCTCGCTATCAGGCAGTTCCTTATTGGCTAGAGCATAAAAAACAGTTTTTTGTGGAAGACCGACCTATTTTCACAGGCTACGACAGTTATTACTATGCCCGTTTGGCCGAGGACTACAAACTGGGTGTTTTTGAAGCGGGAGGCAAGGATAAACTCCGCTTTGTTCCGGATTATTTAGATTATCCGTCAATATTACCTTTACCTTCTTGGCTATTTGCTCAGTTATCCTCCTTGCTAAATACCCATATTGAAAATATTTCTTTTTGGTTAATACCTATATTGGGGGCTTTGGCTACATTGCCCTTGGTGGTGTTTTTCTGGAAATTGAATCTACCTTTTACCGGTTTTGCGGGGGCTTTGTTGGGAGCAACGGCCCTTATTTTTGTTATCAGAACGGCCTTAAATCGTCTGGATACCGACTCTTTGAACCTCTTTTTTATGTTGTCCATACCTTTAAGTTTTTTTCTCTTCTTAGAAGAAAGGGAAAGGAAACGCCAATATCTTTGGCTCGTTGTTACGGCGGTGCAAATTATACTTTTCTACTGGTGGTATTTGCACCCCGGTTTAATATTCGCCCTTTCGGTAACCTTTATATTAGCTTTCCTTTGGAAGGAATATTCTCAAAAGGGAAAAACCTTTTATAGGGACAAAGAATTTTTAAAAAAACTACTTTTGGTAGTTTTGGCTTTAAATCCCTTTTTTATAGGTTATGGTCTTTATACACTGGCTAAAAGAGTTTTGTTTTATGTTTTTGGAATAAACCAAACGGTGGAAAGTGGTTTTCCTAATATTGCCATTTCGGTTTCGGAACTAACAAAGTTTAGTTTTCATAAACTTTCGCTTTTTACCGCGGGCAATGAAATAGCCTTTACCGTGGGTTTGGTTGGTTTAGTCTTGTTGATATTTAAATACCCGCGGGCTATGCTCCTTTTGGCGGCCCCTTTGGCGGTGGGGTTGGTTGCCCTAACCGGCAAAAATCGCTTTGCTATGTATTTGGCCCCCTTTATAGGGTTGGGATTAGGTTTTTTCCTCGATGTGTTTTATAGACATTTAAAGGATTCCCTCAAAGGGGAAAAATTGAAGGAAAGCCTATTTTGGGGTTTTGTAGGACTTTCCCTATTGGGTGTTTATTTCTTAAACCGTGCCGGCTTTGAATATAAACCCCGCCCGATAATGACCGCCGATGTAGCCGAAGCCTTTATTGAATTAGGTAGGCAAACCCCCAAAAATGCCTGGATATGGACGTGGTGGGACTACGGCTATGCCATTCAATACTACGCCCGCAGGGCAACATTCCACGATGGGGGAAGCCAATTTTCTCCCAAAACTTACTTTGTAGCACTGGGGCTAACCGAAAACAATTTAAAAAGTTCTTACAACGTAGCCAAATCGGTGGCCCTCTTGGGGAAAGAAGGAATAGAAAACCTCTTAAAGGAGGGTTATACGGCCAAACAAATAAAGGAACTCTTTGTTAGCGGTGTTCTGGTTAAGGATAAAAAACTTACCCATCCGGTTTATTGGTTATTTACCCCCGACCTTATAGGGAAGTTTTATTGGATTTCCTACTTCGGTACATGGAATTTTGACCTTAAGAAGGGAAGCCACTTAATAATAGAACCCAACCGTTGCATTGAAATTCAAAGGGGTATCTACGACTGTGGTAAATACCTATTCGATGCTCGTAGGATGCTTTTAATCACCCGCTCAAGAAAGGCCTTTCCCGTTGCGGTTTTTGCCTACCGAACCCCGCAAAAGCTCTATATTTCCCAAAACCCCACCGCCCGCTACGGTATTGCGGTGGAAAAAGTATATTCTCTAAACCCCAACCTCTATTTCTGGTTTATAACGGATACTGTGGGCTTTGAAACTGCCTTTAACAAGCTTTATATGCTTAGAAAAACCAACCCCTACTTTGAGTTAACAACCGACCAATTCCCGCCCTTGGTTGTCCAGAAAATGAAAGAAAATTAACTCTCTTCGGTTTTTCTCTCTTTATTTCTTTCCTTGGATAGGTTATTTAAAACTTCCCTTAAAGCTTCCAGAAAAAGCCGGGCATTTTCTTTATCCCTTTTAAGGACTTTGAAAAGTGGATATTTCAACCTTTTTAGGAAAGTGTCTATATCCCTTTCGGGGGAACCTTGCGAACTTTTAACCTTCAAGAGGTCTAACAAAATATTTATTTCCCTAAGGAGGTCGTTTATATAAAGGTTTTCCAACCACCTTAGGAATTTCTCCGTCTGTTGGGCAACAATTATTTGGGCCTTTTCGGCTTCCTTTTTCCTTTCAAGGAGATTTTTGTCCGCTATCTCTTTGAGGTCGTCGATATTGAATAAAAACACATTAGGTAGCTCTCCAACAGAAGGTTCTACGTTTCGGGGAACGGAAATATCTATAAAAACTGTAGGAGAGGATTTTTTTCTAAATATTTTTTCCAACTCGGCGGCTTTAATTATGTAGTCTTTAGCCCCGGTGGATACGATAACCATATCAACCTCTTTTAGGAATTCTTTAAATTCCTCCCACTTTATTACTGATGCCCCCAAATCTTTGGCTAAGGCAAGGGCCTTTTCAAAAGTTCGGTTGGAAACCCAAATTTTTGCCTTTTCCCTTTTCAAATATAGGGCTGTTAAACGGGCCATTTCGCCCGCACCCAATAGGAGAACTTTAACGTTTTCCAAATCTCCGAAAATTTTTTTTGCCAAAATTACCGCCACATAACTAACAGAGACGGGGGTTTTGCCGATGTTTGTTTGACTGCGGACTTTTTTTGAGGTTTTTAAAGCCTCCTCATAAAGCTTATTCAAAATTTTTCCCACCGTTTTATGTTTTTTGGCAGTTTCAAAAGCTTCCTTAAATTGGGAAACAATTTGATTTTCACCTACAACCATAGATTTAATGCCTGCAGGAATGCTAAGAATGTGTTCGATTGCCTCTTTACCCGTTTTAATAAAAAAATGTTTAAAAATATCCTCGGTAGGTTCTTTGCCTGTTTTTAAATAAACAAACTCCTTTAGGAGTTTCTTTATTGTTTCCTTACTATCGACGACCGCATAAATTTCAACCCTATTGCAGGTAGAAAGAATAACCACCTCGCGGATACCTTCTATATTTGCCAAATAGGGAAGTTCTTTTAAAAAACCTTCCTCGGAGGGGTTGCAAGCAAAAATTTCCCTAAGTTCCACGGGGGCGGTTTGATAATTTAAACCCAATGCCACTATAAGGGGTAAGTTTTGATTTTCCTCTTTGGGAGCATTTTGGTCGGTGGTCATTTTCAGTCCAAATTTAAAAATCTATCCGAAAGTAGGGCTTATTAAAAACCTACCTTAAGAGGGACTATATTGAAATTTCCATCCTTAGAGGAATTACAAAAGAAAGAAAAAGGTAGGGATTACTTTAAAAAGTCGGGTTTGAAATCCTCGGGGAGGGAGTTCCAATCTTTTAAAAACCTTTCCAGTCCTATATCGGTTAAGGGATGTTTAAAGAGTTTTTCCATGGTGGCGAAGGGTATTGTTGCTATATCGGCACCCAGCAAGGCCGACATTCTAACGTGCTCGGGGTGTCTAACGGAAGCCACTATAATTTCGGTTTCGAAATCGTAGTTTCTATAGATGGTTACGATTTCCTCGATAAGTTTCATACCCTCCATGGAAATGTCGTCCAACCTTCCCACGAAGGGAGAAACGTAAGTTGCTCCCGCTTTTGCCGCCAACAATGCTTGGCTGGGGGAGAATACCAAGGTTACGTTTGTTTTTATACCTTCGGCCGATAGAGTTTTTACCGCCTTTATACCGTCGGGGGTCATGGGAATTTTTACCGCAACGTTGGGGCCGAGTTTGGCAAGTTCGCGGGCCTGTCTAACCATTCCTTCGTAATCGGTGGCCACCACCTCGAGGGAAACGGGCCTTTCGGGGCCGAGAATTTCAATAATCTCTTTGGCCACCTCCAAAAAGGGACGTCCGGTCTTTGCTATTAAGGTTGGGTTGGTGGTAACTCCGTCCAACAGACCCCAATCGTCGGCTTTCTTTATTTCCTCTACATTGGCGGTGTCCAAGAAAAACTTCATAGTTCCTTATTGTTTGCAAGTTTCTGAAAAAGTAAAGTTTGTGAGCTGAATATTAAAATGAATATTCTTCTATATTGGTGGACAAATATGTAGTTGTGGCCGGGGGGAGCGGTTTCATCGGGAGGTATGTTGTTCAAAAACTTACCGAAAAGGGTTTTAGAGTTTTGGCCCCCGTCAGGGATTTGGATAAAGCCCAAAAGGTGTTAGGTAAACATGAAAGTGTCCTACTCTTGGATTTAAACAATCCCTTCCTTGAAAGGGTTTTTAAGAAGTATTCACCCGAAGTTTTTATAAATTTGGTCGGTATCCTTAAAGAGGACAAAAAACAAGGTATAACCTACGATAATGTTCATTTTCTCTTCGCCAAAGGCTTGATAGATTTGGCCAAAGAGGTTGGGGCTAAAAAATTCATTCAAATTTCCGCCTGCGGGGTGGATAAAAATAATCTGTCGAGATATTTCCTAACCAAAAAACGGGCCGAAGATTATTTAATAGCCTCGGGGTTGGACTATTTAATTTTTAGACCTTCCATAGTTATAGGTAAAGAGCAAAAACTTTTTGAGGATTTAAAGAGGTTCATTTTCCTACCCCTTTTGGTGGTTCCCAAAATAAGAGTTCAACCTATCCATGTTTTGGATTTGGCCGAAATAATCCTAAAAGGGGTAGAAGACAAAAATTTCAAAAACCAAATTTGTAATGTGGGCGGAGAGAAGATTTTCCCTATGAAGGAACTATTTAGGTTAGGTTTCCAATATTTGGTTGAAAACTCAAATCTGCCTACGGTTTTTAAAAAGTTCCTCTCCAAAAAGTTGATTATAGAGTTGCCTCCAAAATATTTTGAGCCCTTACTTCCAATTTTGGAAAGGTTGGATATTATGGACAGGGAACAACTTTTAATGACCTACACCGAAAATATTTGCCCAAACGATAATTGTGCTATAAAGCTTTTTCCCCGCCTTAGGGATATTTCGGAATTTTTTAAACCAAAAAAGGAAAATTAGAAAATTTCTTTTTTATCCCACATTCGGGCCAAACTATAACCAACCAAGAAACCACCTATGTGGGCAAACCAAGCAACCCCACCAAGATGGGCGTAGGGTAAAAATAGAAGTCCGTTGAGGATTTGGAATATAAACCAAAAACCTATAAAAACCGCCGCAGGCCACTGGACGGGTATCAAGAATATAAAAAAGGGAACAAAACCGTAAACCCTCGCGTGGGGGAAATAATACATGTAAGCCCCCAAAACGCCCGCTATAGCCCCCGAAGCCCCTATAAGGGGTATGTAGGGGTTACCCACCAAAAAGGCGACCGCCGACTGCATAAGGGCCGCCCCTATACCGCTTAGAAAATAAAAAACCAGATAGCGAAGGTGGCCCAGTCGGTCTTCAACGTTGTCACCGAAAACCCATAAATAGAGCATATTGCCGATAATGTGCAACCAGCCTCCGTGGATAAAGAGGTGGGTTATTAAAGTCCAGGGCCGTTGGAAAAGTTCGGCGGGAACCAAACCGTATTGGTATATAAAGGCCTCCCACGCCAACGGCGGCAAAGTAATTTCGTATATCCACACAAAGATGCAGGTTAGGATTATAGCCAGATTAACGAAAGCGAAACTCCGCGATGGGTTTTCGTCCCTAATAGGTATCATTCACCTACTCCCCTCTATTTGGTTTTTGAAAATCTTAACTTTAAGAGATAAAAGAACTTTCAAACTCAACCAAAGTTTCTTTTAATCTCTCCAAGACCTCGTTTAGGTTTCTTTCATAAAAGGAAAGAAACTTATCCAGCCCGCGGTCGTTTAAATAGACTCCCCTTTTAGGGTCTCTTTTAAAATCCCTCTTGGAGAAAGTTTTTCTTTTTATTTCCCACATAAGGGTGTAGGTAATAAAAGGCCTTAAAGGCTCCATTACATCGGAGCAAAAGGCTCTATGGGTGCCCCTTTTGGTATGTAAAAACGACAGAAAGGGGTCATAACCCAAGCTGACCACCACGGGGAAAGCCGTCAAATAGACCATAGTGTAGGACATCGAAAGTAAGGCGTTAACCTCATCCTTGGGCGGGCGGTAACTTCTCCCCTCAAAGGTTAATGGACTATCCCTTAGAAGTTGTTTCAATTTTTCGAACATCTTTTGGGAAGCTTGACCCTCTATTCCTAAAAGGGTCTCTAACTGTTGGGCTTCCTCCAAAAGTAGGAAATATTCTTTTAAATCAATACCAAAGAAGGTTTCTATACCCTCCAACTTTTTCCTTACGAAGAATTTTGCAACCTCAACCCTATCCGTTAGCTGGAGTTTATACTGGTTTAAGCGTTTGTTGTAATTGCTTGTTAAAAACTCGTTAAACAGGATACCTTTAAGTTTCCCAAAACGGGTTAAAAAATAAATCGGTTTTTCCTCGGAAAGGAGCAAATTTAAAGCTTCCGAACTTAAATTGACCTTTCCAAAAATTAGGAGGGCAAATATATCCTTGGGTAGGAGGGAAATTTTCTTTTCCCCCTTTAGGAAGATTAATCTTCTACCTTCCCGCCTAATGTTCACATAGTCGCTAAATACAGCAAAGAACCGCACGGAGGCTATTTTAGCCGCAAAATAAAATAGGTTGCCATGTCAAACCAAGAAAAAAAGCTAACCCCCGAAGAGCAATTGGAAATAATAAAACGGGGTGCCGTTGACATAATCGAAGAAGAGGAGCTTTTAGAAAAATTAAAAAGGGGAAAACCTTTAAAGGTTAAAGCAGGTTTCGATCCCACCGCCCCCGACTTGCATTTAGGCCACGTGGTCTTACTTAGAAAGCTCCGCCAATTCCAAGATTTGGGGCACGAGGTTGTTATTATTATCGGAGACTTTACCGCCACCATCGGAGACCCTACGGGAAGAAACGAAACCCGTCCGCCTCTATCCAAAGAACAGGTTTTGGAAAACGCAAAAACCTACGCCCAGCAGGCTTTTAAGGTTTTAAACCCCGAAAAAACCCGCCTGGTCTATAACTCTACCTGGCTGGAAAAAATGACCGCCCGCGATATAGTGGGGCTAACCTCCAAATACACCGTGGCCCGAATGTTGGAAAGGGAAGATTTCGCCAAACGCTTTAAAGAGGGTATACCCATTTATATCCACGAATTTTTATATCCGCTATTTCAGGCCTACGACTCGGTAGCCGTAGAAGCCGACGTGGAATTAGGCGGAACCGACCAACTTTTCAACCTCTTAATAGGAAGGGATATTCAAAGGGAATACGGTCAAGAACCGCAGGTTTGCATAACAATGCCCCTCCTGGTAGGTTTGGACGGCGTTAGAAAAATGTCCAAATCCTACGGCAACTATGTGGGTATAACCGAAGAACCCGAGGTAATGTTCGGAAAAATTATGTCTATATCCGACCAACTTATGTGGGAATGGTATAAACTCCTTACCGACTTTAGCGACGAAGAGATAGAAAACCTCAAAAAGGGCCACCCTCGGGACGCAAAACTTCTTTTGGCCTACACCATTGTTAAACAGTTCCACGGCGAGGAGGCCGCCCAAAGGGCAAAGGAGCACTTTTTAAAAACCTTCTCCCAAAGGGAATTTCCCGAAAATGCCCCCGTTTACGAGCTCCCCGAAGGGCAAAAAATCCGTCTGGACGAGCTTCTGCTGAAACTAAAATTGGCCCCCTCCAAAAAGGAAGCCCAACGGATTATAAAAGGTGGCGGGCTAAAAATAAACGGACAAAAAAGAACCAACCCCTTCGAGGAAATAGAAATTAATGGGGAGTTAAAAATACAGGTTGGTAAAAAGAAATTTGCCCGCGTGGTTCCCAAAAAAGAAAACTAAACCCGATGGGATAGTTCAACATACCTTTTAACGGTTTCTTTTACTTTGGAACTTTTTATGGTTTCCCTTGCCAATTTAACACCCTCTTTTAGGTTTTCTGCCACTCCACCCGCAACGAGGGCAAAGGCAGAATTTATAACCAAAAAGTCGGTAGCCCCTTCATTTTTCCCTTCGAGGATTTCCATAAATATTTCCACATTCCTTTTACAGTCGCCCCCTTTGATAGCCTCCAAAGGTCGTTTCCTTAAACCCAAATCTTCGGGCGAAACCTCATAAATTTTGACCTCCCCTTGGTCGATTTCCCCGACCAAAGTAGGGCCCGATATGGAGACTTCATCTAAACCTTCCAAACCGTGGACTACAAAACCTTTTTCAATACCCAACTGTTTTAAAACGTTGGCCAACTTTTCCACCAATTCGTGGGAGTAAACACCTACCAGTTGCCTTTTTGCCTTTGCGGGATTGGATAGGGGCCCCACAAGGTTAAAGAGGGATTTTATTCCCAACTGTCGACGGACGGGGGCAACATTTTTCATCGCCGGGTGGTAAATAGGGGCATACAGAAACCCCAAGTTGGTTTCTTCTAAAAGTTTTAAAACCTGCTGGGGGTTAAGCTCTATTTTTGCCCCCAAAGCTTCGAGGAAATCGGCACTACCGCATTTGCTGGAAACCGCCCTATTTCCGTGTTTTGCAACCTTGGCACCCGCGGCGGCCGCAACAAAGGCGGTCATTGTAGAAACGTTAAAGCTATCAACCTTGTCGCCCCCCGTCCCGCAGGTATCGAGAAGCTCCTCAGGGTGGGGGTAATTAACGGGGGTGGCCCATTGGCGGAAGAGCTTTGCGGCCGTCGCTATTTCATCCACCGTTTCGCCCTTCATCCGCATACCCATTATGAAGGCACCTATCTGCCCTTCGGTCGAACGACCTTGAACTATATCGGTTAAGGCTTCGGTAAGTTCTTCCTC
This sequence comes from Aquificota bacterium, assembly GCA_013153315.1. Taxonomy (GTDB): domain Bacteria; phylum Aquificota; class Aquificia; order Aquificales; family QOAS01; genus QOAS01. The sequence goes on along the minus strand of JAADES010000039.1, from coordinate 9,373 downwards.
GGTAAGGTTTTCAAATTGGGATAATTTCCTAATGATGTCCTTACGCATATTGTTAATCTTAACTTTGGGGCTATTTCTCTATATTTCCCCCCTTTGGGCAAAAACTTTTTACTACTGCGGGGTAAAAATAGAAAACAATTTCCCTATAGAGAACGGTTTTGTCAGCTCCTACCTACTGCAGAAAATTTCCGATATATTGACCGAGACAGGTTGGATATACGACTGCACCAAAGGAAAACCTGTCAAGGTGGTGGTAAAAAACTTTTCCCTAAAAGGTTCATCTATAAGTGCCAACTACTTTAGCGGTTATACCCTTTCGATAAGTTTCGATATAGACCTACCGAAGAAAACTTTAAGTTATTCCTTTTCGAGGTATTTTTCTCTACCCGACCCCTATTTGGGAACATTAAAGGTTAGGAACGCTTTGGTCGATTTGCTCGATAGTTATTCCCTAAAAATAAAAAGGGATTTACTTTCCTACGAAGAGGAGATTATTAAAGAGTCCCAAAAAGGGAAAAAATAATTTATCCTTTTAAAGGAACCTTTCCACTTTATAGCCCCTTATAAAGTCCTCACCTTTAATTTTTTTTCCTTTGGGGTTAATTAATTCCAAAACCTGCAAAAGTTTACCGTCTCCACAGACCACATAGAGGCCATCTTTGTTAAAGGGGTAAACACTCCCGGGGGGTAGGTTTACATTTGCTTCCACCACACGGGAGGAAAGAATTTTTATTCTTTTCCCGTTAAAGGTTGTGTAGGCGTTGGGATAGAGGGCCCTTATGCGGTCGTGGACGCTTTGGGCTTCGGCTTTCCAGCAAATTCGGTATTCCGATTTTAAAATAGGCGGGGCGTAGGTAGCTTTCGAAGGGTCTTGCTTTTTTGGTTCTATTTTGGAGCTAACCCAATCTTTGAGGGTTCTAACTAAAAGCTTTGCCCCCTTGGTGGCCAACCTCTCGCTGAGGGTTATTATGTTGTCATCCTCATAGATAGGCTCGGTCTCTTGGGTTAGGATATCTCCGCTGTCAAGGCCCTCGTCTATTAGCATTACCGTATTACCTGTAATTTTTTCACCCGCCATAATTGCACGGTGAATAGGGGCGGCACCGCGGTATTTGGGCAACAGCGAAGCGTGCAAATTTAAAGTTCTGTATTTTGGAAAATCGAAAATCCCCTTCGGGAGGATTTTACCGTAGGCTACCACCACGGCAATATCGGGCTTTAGCTCTCGGAAAAAGCTAAAAAATTCTTCCGTTCTTATTTTGTTAGGTTGGTAAACAATACCTTCCAGCCCCAGCTCCTTAGCTTTTTTCTTTATCGGCGGAGGGGTTAATTTCTTACCCCTACCGGCGGGCTTATCGGGCTGGGTAATTATAGCAACCAACTCTATGTTTTCATCCTTGGCCAAAGCCTCCAAAGTTGGAACGGCAAAAAGGGAAGTGCCGAAAAAAACGGTTCTTATTTTTTGGCTCATAAATAAGTTATTTCAAATCTGACAAAAAAGCGGAGAAAAATCTACAAACCCAAATATGGAAAAATAAAATCAATCCTCAACAAGGATTAATTCATCTTCAGGATTAATTTGGATATTCAAAGGGGGAGCCAGAACCAGTTTTTTACCTTTAAATACCCCCAACACTTTGAGATAACCCATTTCCTCTAAAAACTCCTTTAGGGTTTTGGGTTGTTTGGAATATTCCCTAAAAGGAACTATCTGAATATTTAAATCCTCCAGTAGTTCTTCTAAAACTTCCAAACTCTTGGGTTGAACTACCGATTTACCTATTAATTTTCCGAGGTATTCGCCAGTTATTATGATTTTGTTGGCCAAACGGCGTTTTTTCGCGGCTACGGCGTTTTCCTCCTTGAGGTATTCGGCAATTATGTAAATTTTGGGAGATAGCGACCTAACCAGCAGGGCAACCAAGGACGTGCGCGCATCTATGGTGTCTTCATCCAAATACTCTTTTTTTTCCGCCAAAATTATCACCAGGTCGGCCTTATCAACATTTACCGAAAGCAAATAATCTTCCTTCGTGGGGTCTCCCTTTTTTATAAAACACTCTTTGGGGATTTGTATATCCTCCAACTCGGTAAGGACAACTATATGTTTTTTATACAGCCTCGGGTTTTCTCGGATTTCCTTAATAATGTATTTACCCGTTTCGTTCCAACCGCAAATTACTATATGGTTTTTAAGGGTTTTAAATTCAACCATTCCTTTACGTATTCTGTCAACATATTCTATAAAGCCCGAACTTAGAATAGCGGTAAATAAGGAAAATAAGCCAACACCGCCCGCCACCGTTAACATAACCAAAAAACGCCCTTCGTGGGTGGCCGGCGTTATATCCCCGTATCCGACGGTGGTAAGGGTTATATAGGTAAAATAAACCGCGTCGAAGAAATCTTTTATCCCCGGATTGTGGTTATGCTCTACCGAATAAATTAAAAAGGACATAAAAAAGAGGAAAATCGAAAAAATAATTGTTAAAAATATCAATTGGGTTAAACTTTCGCGGAAGGTAACAATAAAACCTTCCAAAATAAAGCGGTAAAAACCTAATCGGAATATCCTTAAGAGGGCAAAAATTCTTAATAACCTCAGAGGTTGGAAAATATACAAAACCGAAAGAATATCTATTAGGGAATAAAAAGATTTTATATAGTTCCATTTTGGTTTAAAAGCTTTTTTAAAAGCCTTCCAATGGCTTCTATACTTAAATAGAGCTTTTTCATAATCTTCCCAGAAGTCGGAAACCAAGATAAAGCGACCTATCCACTCGAATATAATAATGAAGGTTGCAAAATCCACAATTCGGTTAGCTATATTCTCTATTCCTTTAGGTATATCGTGAAATAAATCCAGCAAAATTATTGCTATAGACAACACAATTATTGTGAAGGAAAAAAGATTGTAAATATAAAATACTGTAGAAGAAGTATCTTCCAACAATTTATAATAAAATTTTCCTATATAAAACCCTATCTGTTTTAATTTTTTTATCCAACTACTTTTGGGTTGCACTCTTTAATCCCTCTAAAGGAAAAATTTTTTATATCTTAAGGTGGAGTTTTAAAATTTTCTTTAGAGGTTACCAAATCAGTTTCATAGGAATTTTCAAATTAAGATTTCTAAACACTACACTATAAATAACTTGCATGGCCGAAAAAAACAAAGCAGAAAGCTCCAAAAAAATAAGAACCCGTTTTGCACCTTCCCCTACCGGTTGGTTGCACTTGGGAAACGCCCGAACCGCTATTTTTAACTATCTTTTTGCAAGACACAACGGTGGCGATTTAGTTCTCCGCATAGAAGACACCGACCGAGAACGCTCCAAAAAAGAATTTGAAGAAGCTATTATCGAAGACCTTAAATGGCTGGGTATAGAGTGGGACGAAGGCCCCGACGTGGGAGGCCCTCACGGCCCCTACCGTCAGAGAGAGCGCTTTGACATATACAAAAAATATGTGGATATCCTTCTGAAAAAAGGCTATGCCTACCGCTGTTTCTGCACCCCCGAAGAATTGGAAGCGGAAAGGGAAAAAGCCAAAAAAGAAGGCCGTCCCTACCGCTACAGCGGAAAATGCCGCCATTTAACCCCCGAGCAGGTAGAGGAATACTTAAAAGAGGGAAAACCCTATGTTGTCCGTTTTAGAGTTCCCGACGGAAGGGATATTGTTTTCGAAGACCTAATAAAGGGAGAGGTCAAATTTAATGTCAACGACTTTGGGGATTTTGTAATAGTTCGTTCCGACGGGAGTCCCGTTTATAACTTTGTTGTGGTTATAGACGATGCCCTAATGAAGATAACCCACGTAATAAGGGGAGAAGACCACCTTTCCAACACCCCCAAACAAATCCTTATTTACGAAGCTTTGGGCTTTGAAGTTCCCAAATTTGCCCATCTGCCTATAATCCTCGGAGAAGACCGAAGCAAACTTTCCAAAAGACACGGAGCTGTTTCGGTTAGACAATACCGATTCGACGGCTATCTACCCGAGGCTTTGCTTAATTTCCTATCGTTGCTCGGTTGGTATCCCAAAGATGGAAAAGAAATCCTTTCCAAGGAAGAATTAATAGAACGCTTCGATATAGAAGATATCCACAACGCCCCCGCCGTATTTAACAAGGAAAAACTCTATTGGATGAACGGCGTCTATATCCGCGAGGTGCTCGATTTAGACGACCTAACAAACAGGGTTATCAATTACCTAAAACAATACAAGGAACACCTCGATAAAGAAGACCAACCGGTGGCAGAGCTAATACTGCAAAAACCCTACGAATACATTAAAGAAGTGGTTTCCAAGGTTAGGGATAGTTTCTTTACCCTCAAAGAGTTTCCCAAAAGAGCCAAACCTTTCTTTGTGGATAAGGTAGAGCTAACTCCCGAAGCGGTTAAACATATCGAAAAAATTACCCCCGAAGTAGCAAAACAGATAGTAGAGCTTTACCTGCAAAAGGTTAAAGATATGGAAACCTTCAAAGGGGAAGATTTCAAAAAAGTAGCCAAACAGGTGGCCAAAGAATTAAAACTAAAACCGGGAATGGTATTCAAAACTTTAAGGGTAGCCCTTACAGGGGAAACCCAAGGGGTAAGTTTAGACCTCTTGGTGGATGTAATAGGAAAAGAAGCTACCGAAAAAAGGCTTGAAAGCTTTCTATCTAACCTCGGTTAGTTTTCGCGTTTTTCCGTTTTTTTACTCTTTTCAGGGACTTATAAAAAAAACCTAAAAGTTTAATTTAAATTGATATGAGCCTTAAAGAGGAAAGGGAAAGAATAGAACAACAAACAAAGGAATTGATAAAAGATATCGTCCAGGAACAGGGGCTAAGGTTGTTCGATGTGGAATACCGTCCCGAAGGTAGGGGTTGGACTTTAAGGGTTATCGTGGACAAATTCGGCGGTGTCAATATAGGAGACCTAGAAAGGTTAAGCAGAACAATAAGCCCCTTGTTGGATGTGGAAGATTTTATTCCCCACTCCTACCATTTGGAGGTAACGTCTCCGGGGCTTACCAGGGAACTTAAAAAACCCGAACATTTTGCCTTTTTCATAGGTCGTCTCATAAAGGTAATAACCAAAGAACCTATAGAGGGTAAAAGGGAGTTGGTTGGCTTTATCGACGATATAGAGAACGGTATTTTAAAAGTCCGAATAAAGGGAGAGGACAAAATAGTCCATATCCCCCTAAGTGCCATAGCTAAAGCCCGCCTAGAGGTTGAATGGTAATTATTACCGTTTTAAGGTTTTCTTTAATTCTTCCCACTGTGGGTTAAAGGTTTTATCCAAAATTTGGGATTTTTCTTTTTCTATAGCCTCACCCAGTTCTTTACCTTTGAGACCTTGCTTAAGGTATTTGTCAACCTCTACCTTGGGTTTAAAGTCTTTCAGTTTCTCAAGGTAAAACACTATGGCTTCCTCTATAGGTTTTTGACTGCGGGCGGCTACTATTAGCAAAGTTTCGGGGTGGAAGGGTTTTAAAGCCTTTACCAAATCGGAAGGTTTTTGAGCTTTCAAAACCTCATTTTGGATTTTTGCCAATTTTTCCTTTACTTGGGTGTAAATTTCCACCACCTTGGAGGGGGCCGATAATTCCTTTAACACTTTGAGGGCATCTTCCTTTTTAAGTCCCAAGAGGAGGTTTAAAAATAAAACCCACCCCGGGATGGTTGTAATGTGTTTAAGTTTCTTAGAAAGGAGTTCCTGCAACCTTTGGAGGCTTTCCAGTTTTACCATCGACCATTGGAAGCCTTCGGGAAGGATTTGTTCCAAAATTTTGTATTTCCTATAAAGTTCCAATATCCGTGGAAAGTGTTCTTCCCGCATAGCCAGCCTTAGTTCGTTGGCTATTCTTCCTTTGGGGGCTTTTTTCAGAAGCCCGAGGGCCACGGCCTGCTTCATTTGGGTGCGGGTGGCTTTGGCTATTTCAAAGTTAAACCTTCCCGCAAACCTTAAGCCCCGCAAAATCCTAACGGGGTCTTCGATAAAGGAGGCCGAATGCAGGGCCCTTATAATTCCCTTTTCCAAATCTTCGTAGCCACCTAAATAATCGATGAGGGTTTCAAACTCTTCGGGGTTAAGGGCCACCGCCATAGTGTTTATGGTGAAATCCCTCCGCAATATGTCTTCTTTTAGAGATGCGGGCTCTATTTGGGGGTAGTCGCCGCTTTTTTTGTAGCGTTCTCGGCGGGCTGTTGCAAATTCTATTTTTAAATTGCCCAACTTCATATGGGCGGTTTTGAAATCTTCAAAGGGGTGAACCTTTACGCCGTATATTTCTCCCAACCGTTTGGCCAAATCTATGGAGTTTCCGCCTTCTACCACTATATCCAAGTCCCAGACGGGTTTTCCCAAAATTATGTCTCTTACAACCCCGCCCACTATGTAGGCCTTCATTCCCAACTTTTGGGCTTCTACTCCGACCCTTCGGGCAAACTCCTTTATGTTGGCCGGTAGTGCCAATTTTCCCTTTCTTTCGGGGTGGGGGATTTCTTCCAAGATGTTGCGCATTATGTCTATACGGGTGATAACCCCCACCACCTTACCGAGGTCGTCCACTATGGGAATTAGTTTTTTCCCGAACTTGGACAATATTTCTTCCGCCTCCCAAATGGTGTCCTTTTTATGGAGAACCTTTATGTCGGGGTTATATACATCTTCCACCTTGGCGTCGGGTAGATGGCTTAGAACCTTTAGCAGTTCCTTTTTATATATAACCCCCAGGGGTCTGCCTTCTTCGTCCACCACGGGGGCGGCGGCAAATCCGAAATCAACCAACTTTTGAAGGGCTTCCTTTGCCGATAAGCTTATGGGGATAACCAAGGGCGGGGAGGACATAAAACGTTCCACATAGAGGTTTTCCAGTTTTCCTTCCAATATTTCCCTTAGACGTTTTTGTATTCTCTGGGCTGGAATTCCTTCCACCTTTAGAGAAGAGGCTTCGGGGTGTCCTCCTCCACCTAATTTTTTTAACACATCGGCGGCGTTAAATTTTTCGTTGTTTGCCCTTCCGAAGACGTAGGTTTTTCCGCCCCCTTCGAAGATTATGAAAAAACCGTCCAAGTTTTGGAACTCTTTTAATTGATAAACCAACTGTTGGAAATCGGGAATGTAGTTTTCCCCTTTAAAGGTTGCCACCGCTATCCTAAACCCTTCGGGGGTGGTTATGTATTCGATAGACCTTAACAGGTTATAGACAACTTCAATCTGTTCCTTCGAAAGGGGTTCTTCCACATACCTTTTTATTAGGTTTAAATCTGCCCCCTTGGATAGTAAATAGGCGGCCGCTTGGAGGTCTTCGGGTTGGGTTCCCAAATGCATAAAAGAACCCGTATCCTCGTAAATTCCAAAGGCTAAAACTGTGGCTTCCTCGGGCGTTATAGGAATTTCTTGTTTTTGAAGTTCTTGAACCACCAATGTAGTGGCCGCCCCTACGGGGGCTATTTTCCCCTCGTAAGGTGTATCTATCTTTAGTTCCTTTCCCGTGTGGTGGTCAAAAATTACCAATCTCTTAAAGGGAATTTTTTCAACCCTGTCCAAGCTGTGGTTATCGACCAATATCAGCCTATCCACCGAAGGGGGGATTTCTTCCAAGACCTTAAAAAGGTGGGAAAAATCTTTAAAAACCCTTGCGGCGGATTTTGATAGTTTTTTTGGCTTTAAAAGGTAGGTGTTGGGATAGAGTTTTAAAACCCCTAAGGCGGAAGATAAAGCATCTAAGTCCGCCCCGTCGGTTAAAACCACTAAGTTAACAGCCATTGGTTTATTTCTTTTAAAACCCTTTGGGGTGGTATGTCCAAACATCGGTAGTCTTTAAATTTGCAATTTCCTTTTCCGTGAATATCGCAGGGACTGCAGGGTAGGTTTTTGGAGATTACTTTTCCCTCATCGGGGTAGGGGGCAAAACCTAAACAGGGGTGGGTTCCTCCGTAAATTGTAAACACGGGCGTTTTGACCGCCCTCGCCATGTGGGTTAATCCGCTGTCGTTCCCTACAAAGGAAGAGGCCCCTTTTAACACGTGCAGGGTTTGGTTTAAAGGTAGTTTCCCACAGAGGTTTATAATATGTTTCCAATCCTTGGTTTGTTCCCAATCGCTTTTATCCCCCACAAGGACAACGGTTTTTTCTTTTGCCAGAAGTTGGGTAAGTTCTTTAAAGTAGGGGTAGCGTTTTTTCCTATAGCGGGCACCCACACCTACGGCTATATAACTTCCCTCTTTGAGGTTAAATTTTTTTAGGCTTTCCTGGAAATTAGCGGGGTTAACTTTTATATAAGGCCTTAAGGAGGAAACTTTTAACCCCAAAACTTCCAAAGTTTTACCGTAAGCGGAAAGAACATCAAAGGGTTTATTTTTTAAGTAAGTTACCCCAATGTTGTTTAGAAAAACGCACAACCTCCTAAAAAGGGAACGCTTTTTATAGGTTGCCTTTTTGGGGGCTTTGATAAAGGTTTTCAATAAAAAACTTTTAAGGTTGGAATGTAAATCCAAAACCGCAAGGTAGTTTTTTTGATTTAGTTCCCTAACAAGGTTGAAAAAATCTTTTTTTAACCTCTCTTTGGAAACAGGATAAACCTCCAAACGGGGGTCTTCTTTAAAAACTTCGGCCCATTGGGGGTAGGTTATTAAATCGACCTTGTAACCTGCTTTATTTAGAGGCTCCAAAAGGGCGGAAGTTAGAACAACATCGCCGAGGGAGGAAAATCTTATTAGTAATACCTTTTTAGGTGCTTTATCCATTTATTATTATGATGACACTGTTAATATACATCCAAATTCTTTTTAAGTTCTTTATTTTTATGTTAGGCCAACTCCAAATTTCTTTCAAGTTTTTTATTTTTATTTTCCCTTTCATTCTCCATTTCTGGAAGTATAGATACAGATTTCTATTTCTTTATTCTGGATTACTTTTTATTGTTTTTAATATCTGGTTAAAACTGTTGGGTTTCCCCTGGGATAGTTTCAACGATTTATCATTAAGAATAAGTTTTTTTTTCTTCTTTTTTTGGAATTTAATAAATCACTCTTTTTCCACGATAGTTGTTTTAGTTATTTTACTTTTGCCCGACAGAGTCTACCACAAAATTTCTCTTTTAATGTTAAACAACATTAAACTTGAACTATTACTATCTAGAGATTTTAGAATTTATAAAATTTTTATACGCATCCTACTACTTCTGTCTGCTTACATAATTTTTCTCGTGGGTATATTTCCTTATCTATCACAAACAGTATATTTGCTGCCTGGAGAATGGGGCTTTAAGGAAGCATTTATTAATGCTACTGTTGAGGTAGCTGAAAAAATGATAGATACGGGAGCTTTAAGATGCTTTGATTATAAATATAACGGCAGGGGAAAAGTCCTTTTTA
>JAADES010000035.1 GCA_013153315.1 Aquificota bacterium | reverse complement strand
AAAGAAAACTTTGATATTTCTTCCTTAAAAGACTACATAAAATATGCATGGAAATGGAATGGTAGTAACTGGGAAATCTACATCCCCGATAATTATCCCGATTTAATAAAAAAAGCTAAAGAGTATGGCCTAAGCTTCTTTACAGAAGTAAAACCTTTAGAAGGAGTTTGGATTTACTCCAATTACGATTTAGATATAGAAGGTGGATTCTCCTATGGAAATTATACCTTAAACTTAAAAAATACCTGGAATTTAGTAGGAAATCCTTCTTTTGCAGACCTTAATTTCACTGATTTATACAAGAGCTCCAATTTTACAATAGCATGGGTCTGGAATGTGAATAACCAAAAATGGGAAGTATTTATACCTCCTGATAATAAAGAGTTAATAGAAGTTGCAAAAAAATATAACATTTCATTGATTTCAAGCCTTAATGGAACTGATTATAAAGGATTTTGGCTAAAAAAATAATTAGTCTCCCTTATCCTCCCAACAAAAGTATCAAGCCTTATTTTTTTTTTACTGCTTCTTATTAACTTGAGTTAATTTAACTCAACTTCCTTTAAAAGGATATTGACAAAAACAAAGGTAAAAGCTATATTAAAAAAAACGAACAAAGGAAATAAAGGAGGTGGCGGGAAATGGCAAAGCTAAGACCCCTATACGACAAAATAGTGGTAAAAGTTGAGGAACCTAAAGAACAAAGAACACCTTCGGGAATTATCATCCCCGATGCCGCACAAGAAAAACCCCAAGTAGGTGAGGTTATAGCCGTTGGGGAAGGTAGACTTCTCCAAAATGGAGAGTTAAAACCTTTGCAAGTTAAAGTAGGCGATTACGTAGTTTTCAATAAATACGCCGGTACCGAAGTAGAATTGGAAGGCGAAAAATATTTGGTTCTTTCTGAAGACGAAATTTTGGCCGTTCTTGAAAAATAATCAACAAAAAAAATAAAAGGAGGTGGGAGCTATGGGAGCTAAAAAAATTGTATATGGTGAAGAAGCAAGAGCTAAATTAAAAGCCGGCGTTGATAAATTGGCTAACGCCGTTAAAGTAACCTTGGGCCCCAAAGGTAGGGAAGTAATTATCGAAAAACAATGGGGCGGCCCTATTGTAACTAAAGACGGTGTTACTGTTGCTAAAGAAATTGAATTACCCGACCCTCTCGAAAACGTTGGTGCCCAATTGGTTAAGGAAGTAGCTTCCCAAACCAACGATAAAGCGGGTGACGGAACTACCACAGCTACAGTGTTGGCTCAAGCTATCTTCAACGAAGGAATTAAAGCAATCACCGGCGGTGCCAACCCCATGGACATCAGAAGGGGTATGGAAAAAGCCGCCAAAAAAGTAATCGAAAACCTTAAAAAACTATCCAAGAAAGTAGAAACCAGAGAAGAAATCGAACAGGTTGCCACCGTATCCGCCAACAACGACCCTGAAATCGGAAAACTCATTGCCGACGCTATCGAAAAAGTAGGTAAAGACGGCGTTATTACCGTTGAGGAAGGAAAAACCTCCGAAACTACCTTGGAAGTTGTTAAAGGAATGCAATTCGACAGGGGTTACCTATCTCCGTACTTCATAACCAACCCCGAAAAAATGACCTGCGAATTGGAAAACCCCTACATCTTGATATACGAAAAGAAAATAAACAACATAAAAGAACTATTGCCCGTACTTGAGCAAGTGGCAAGGGCAGGAAGACCTCTATTCATCATCGCCGAAGACGTAGAAGGTGAAGCTTTGGCTACCTTGGTGGTAAACCACCTAAAAGGCGTAATCAGAACTTGCGCGGTTAAAGCTCCCGGATTCGGTCAAAGAAGAAAAGAATACCTCCAAGACATTGCCGTTGTAACCGGCGGAACCGCCATCACCGAAGACCTCGGAATTAAACTAGAGCACGTAACCCTCGACATGCTCGGACAGGCCGACAAGGTAGTTGTAGATAAAGAAAACTTCACCATCATTGGCGGAAAAGGAGACCCCGAAGAAATCAAAAAACGCATTGAGCAAATCAAACGCCAAATTGAAGAAACAACTTCCGACTACGACAGGGAAAAACTACAAGAAAGATTGGCTAAACTAACCGGTGGTGTTGCTATCATCAAAGTTGGAGCACCCACCGAAGCCGACCTAAAAGAGAAAAAATACCGTGTGGAAGACGCCGTTAACGCTACCAAAGCAGCCCTCGAAGAAGGTATTGTTCCCGGTGGTGGAACATCCCTAGTAAGGGCTTCCGAAAACCTCGAAGAGCAAGTAGAAGTAGACAACGAAGACCAAAAAATCGGAGTTAAGATTATTGCAAGAGCCTGCACCGCACCTCTAAAACAAATCGCCTACAACGCAGGATATGAGGGCGGAATGGTTCTGGCCAAAGTTATCGAACTCGGAAAAGAAAACCCCAACATAGGATTCAACGCCGCTAAAGGTGAATACGTAGACATGGTTAAAGAAGGAATCATCGACCCCACCAAAGTGGAAAGAACCGCTATAGAAAATGCTGTATCCGCTTCCGGAGTATTACTAACCTCCGAAGCTATAGTGGCTAACATTCCCGAAAAGAAAGAAGATAAAGGCGCGGGCGCTGGAATGGATATGCCCGAGTTCTAATTCCCTTCTTCCTTCTTTTACTCCAACTTTTAAGAAAGCCTGCTAAAGCGGGATGGCAACGAGTGCCACTTACATCGGGCTGTATCCCATATAGTTGTCCTAACGCCTGCCAAAGCGGGATTAAAATACCTTCCAAACTCTAAAACTCAAACTTTCCCATACATTTGTTTTTAATGACCGAAGGCTTCAAAGTTATACCCGTTGGAAAACTGGCGGTAAATTCCACAATACTTTACTCCCAAGGAGAGGCTTTTATATTTGACCCCGGCGCGGATAGCGATAAGTTAATCCAATTTTTGGAAGAAAATAATCTTTCCTTAAAGGGAATATTTTTAACCCACGGACATATAGACCATTTTGGCCATGTAAAACCTCTAAAGGAAAAATTTCCCGACGTTCCCGTTTATATGAATGAAAAAGATAACTTCCTCCTAAAGGAGGAACTTTGGCCGGGTTTTGCCCAATATTTGGGTGCCTATTTGAATCCCCCCATAGATAGCTACCTAAAGGAGGGGGATAAATTTTCCTTAGGAAACCTTAAGATGGAAGTTTATGAAACTCCCGGCCATACTCCCGGAAGTGTTGTGTTTTATGTTCCCCAATTAAGGTTATTAATAGCGGGCGACCTACTCTTTAAGGGTGGTATAGGACGCTACGACCTTCCGGGGGGGTCTTGGGAAGATTTGAAACAATCCCTAAAAAAGGTGTTTTCTATCTTTCCCGAAACTACAACGGTTATAACCGGCCATTATGACTTGACCAATTTAGGATATGAAAAGAAAAACAATCCCTACCTAAGGGAAATTCTTTAAAAATTCCTTTTTCAGTTCTTAAGTTTTTTCAATCTCTCTTCGGGGGATATTATTCGGGTTATTTTTACCCCAAAGCGGTTATTTACAACTACCAGTTCCCCTTCGGCTATTTTTTTACCGTTAACTTTTATATCTACAGGCTCACTTAGCGGCTTGTCCAAAACTATAACTGACGATGGTCTTAAGGAAAAGAGTTCCTCCAAGGTTATTTTTTTAGAACCAACTTCTACTGTAACTTCTAAGGGAACGCTTAAAAGGGCCATTAAAATGTCTTCGGCATTTTCTTCCTCATTTTGTTCCTCTAAAGGGGGTAAACTTTGAGGGGTTGGTTGAGGGCCTTGGTCTTCCCCTTGAAGTATGTTTTTTAAATCTTGTATGTCACTTAGAGGGGTTTGGTTTTTATTTTCCATAGGAGGGTTTTCAGTATTTTCCCCCGTATTTAGAACCATATCTTCCCTTTCCCGTAGGGGGATTTTGTTTTCTTCCTCGGGTAGGTTGGGCTTTTGTTGTTCTTCCATCGGAAACAATTTTAAATAACCCTATAAATACCTACACTTTCATATTTAAAATTTCTTCTGGCGTTGCGGTGGCCGTTCCGAGTTTGCCGACAACAATACCCGCCGCTAGGTTTGCAAGACGGCAGGCGGTTTCCCAATCGGCCCCGGCGGTTCGGGCGGCCGTCAGCGTAGCTATTACCGTATCCCCCGCACCCGTAACATCAAAAACCTCTTTTGCCGTGGCGGGAAAATATTGAACTTTTTCCCCTTTAAGGAGGGCTATACCTTTTTCCCCCAAGGTTATAACCAAAGTTTTAAGTTGGAGCTTTCTTTTAACTTCCCTTGCACGGTTTTCGAAATCGTTATTTTCCACCTTAAGGAAGGTAGATATTTCTTCAAACTCTTTACGGTTAGGGGTTATACATTCCACACCCTCATAGAGGATAGCATTTTTAGGTCGGGGGTCGACAAAAATAGGTATTGAGAGCTTTTTTAATTCCTCCATAAGGAGGGGGGTAATTACACCTTTGGCATAATCGGAAACTATAACAGCCTGCGGGCGGTTTAGAGAAATTTTTTCTACCAAAGTTAGGGTTAAATTTTGGTCTAAATCCTTCCTTTGTTCGCGGTCAATTCTAAGCAGATGTTGGGATTTTGCTACTATTCTTGTCTTTCGGGTGGTAGGTCTATTAGAATCCTCCAAAAGGTGGGCTTCTATACCTTTTTCCTTAAGGAGGTTTTTTAGAATTTCCCCCTCGGGGTCTTTGCCAACCACACCGAAGAGGGAAACCTTTCCCACACCTAGGGAGGATAGATTTAGGGCAACATTGGCCGCCCCGCCCGCACGAAATTCCTCCCTTTCTATTTCAAAAATAGGAACGGGAGCCTCGGGGGATATTCTTTCTACTTTCCCAAAAAGGTATTTGTCTAATATAACGTCACCCACAACGGCTATGCTCAAGTTTTTAAACTTTTGAAGGAGCTTTTTTAAAAAAGACCTTTCCATGGATTAAAGGATTTTCCAATCTATGTTTGTTAAAATTTTCCCAAAAATAGGGTTTAAATCACAACTTTTAGCCAACCAAAAATAGGACACTATTAGGTTATGGAATTCAAAGTTCACATTTACAAAGGACACCCCTCTTTTTTTGAGAGCAAAGAGGCCCCCTATGTGGAGCACGATAATGTTGAAACCTACATAGAAAGCTCCTTCGACTATATGACCTACGGAATGGAGCCCGAAGAAAAGCTTTTCATTGAAGGGTTTAATTACTTTGTCGATTACCTCCTTTCGGATAAAGATGAATATTACCTTCACGAGGCTAAAAAAGCCTTTGCCCACCTCTACAACAAAATGGACGAAGCAAAATATATGCTCGGCTTAATAAGGATTGTGGAAGGCCGCCCCGACGATGCGGCAAGATTTTTCGAAGCAATTCAAGACTTTACCTTCCCGAGGTTTATACAATACTACCGAGTTCCTACTTTGGTAATAACCACCCCCGAAGGGAAAACTTTTTATTCAACCCCTTCCAAAGAGGGGGTTCAGCAGATATTAAACCTTTTAAAGAATTTAAAAAATTAAAACCTTTGACTTTTTAGTCTTTTGTTATTTCCTTTTTTCGGAGTGGGGAAAGTTAAATTAACAACCCTTGATGATAAGCTGGAATAAAGACCTATTTGAGTTTAAAGTTGTTGCCTCCGACGGTAATGCACGGGCGGGAATATTAAAGACCCCCCACGGGGAAATAGAAACCCCCGTATATATGCCTGTGGGAACTTTGGGGACGGTTAAGGCGGTTACCCACCGCGAGGTTGAGGAGCTGGGCTATAAGATTATTTTGGGAAATACCTATCACCTTTACTTGAGGCCAGGGTTAGATGTAATTAAAGAGGCGGGGGGTCTGCACAACTTTATAAACTGGAAAAAGGCCTTACTTACCGACAGCGGAGGCTTTCAGGTTTTTTCCTTGGCACGGAAAAAGGGGCAGGCCAGCGTAAAAATTACCGAAGAGGGGGTTATATTTAGAGACCATCTGGCGGGCGATTTGCATCTATTTACCCCGGAATTCGTTGCCTATATAGAGGAAGTCCTTGGGGCGGACATAATAATGCCCCTGGATGTGGTTGTTCCCTACCCTACCGATTACACAACCGCCGCCGAAGCCTTGGATAGGACTATACGGTGGTTGGAACGCTTTATAAAAGCCCGAACCCGCGACGACCAAGCCCTTTTCGGTATTGTGCAGGGGGCCTTTTGGAAGGATTTAAGGCGGGAAAGCGCCCTAAAAACTATGGAATATGATGATTACCTTTTCGGATATTCCATAGGCGGGCTGTCGGTGGGAGAGGACGCCCAAACGATGTATGAGATGACCCAAGAGGTTACCCGCCTGCTTCCGTGGAATAAGCCTAGGTATCTCATGGGAGTGGGAAAACCTGAAAATTTGGTTGAAAGCGTTGAAAGAGGCGTCGATATGTTCGATTGCGTTTTTCCCACGCGGGTGGCCCGAACGGGAACACTCTACACCACCTACGGGAAGGTCAATATAGGAAATCAAAAATATCGTAAGGACTTTTCTCCCCCCGACCCCGAATGTGATTGCTACACCTGCCGAAATTACACCAAGGCCTATTTAAGACATCTGTTTAATGTAGACGAAATAACCGCCTATATATTGAACACAATTCACAACTTGGCTTTCTACAAACGGCTTATGGAGCAAATGAGGAAGGCTATTATCGAAGGAAGATTTCAAAAGTGGAAGGCCGAATTTTACGAAAAGTATTTTTCAAACCAATCTTAGTTTTGACACGATGGGCAAATTCCATAACATACAAAGTTGCATTCGTTAACCGTGTAGCCTTTTTCCTTTAATTGTTCCCTTATATGCTCCAAAGGTTCTTGAATGTCCTCAATATCGAAAACTTTTTTACAATTTTGGCAGATAAAATGCCCGTGGGGTTTTACCGCTATTTCGTAGTGGGCCCGACCGTCGGGGGTTGCTATGCGTCTAACCAATCCCAATTCCTCGAAGGTGCTTAATGCCCTGTAAACGGTGCTTATTGAAAGACCATAAACTTTATCCTTAAGGCTTTCATAAATCTCTTCCGCCGAGGGGTGCTCCTTGGTTTTCCTTGCCAGTTCCTTGAATATTAAAATCCTTTGGGTGGTTACCTTACTGCCCTTGCTTTTGCTTATATCTATCATCCGTTCTATTAAGGCTTGAAGTTCTTTTTCATCGTTGGGGTTGTTTATATGCTCAACCAGCATAGCAGGTTCTAAATTTACATACCTTTGGCAGGTGAAAAAATATCTTTAAACATAGAAGGTTGAAGGAGAAAAAAGTTATCAAATTGGGTTTTTCTTTACACACAAAAAGGGCCTGCGAGCGTAAAAATTACCAGAGAGAGGATAGTTTTAAGGAACCGCTTGGCGGGTTATTTAAGGCATGAGATAGTAAACCATAAGGGGGGAATCAAAGTCCAACATATTAACCCCTTTAAGGGAAGTTCCTAAGATTTTCTTAACCAAAGGTTGTTCCTTTTTCAACTCCACCACGACAGGTTTTCCTTTTATTCCCGCCAAGGAAGCGGCTTCGGAAATGGCATCTTGGTAGTTCCCTATTTTGTCTATCAATCCGATTTCCTTGGCCTGGCTTCCTGTGAAAATTCTTCCGTCCGCTATTTGGTTTATATCAACTTTTAGTTTTCCTTTGCGGTTTTCTACAACGGCTTCCTTAAATTGGTTTAGAACATTTTCTTCCAACTTTAGTAGATATTCCTTTTCATCGGGGGTCATATCCCTAAAGGGGGAAAGGATATCTTTATATTTTCCCGTTTTGACAACTTCGGCCTTTATTCCCAACTTGTGGAGCAGTTCTTTAACCGTCAACTTTTGGATTATTACCCCTATAGAACCTGTTATGGTTCCGCCGTTGGCATAGATAACGTTGGCGGGAAGGGATATGTATAACCCCCCCGAGGCGGCAACATTTTCCATAGATACCACAACAGGTTTTTTGTATTTTTCCTTTATCTTTTTAAGTTCCTCGTAAATTTCCTGCGAGGCTCCAACCGCACCGCCGGGGGAGTTTACCCGCACGACCAAGGCCTTTATAGATTTGTCCTCTTCAACCTTCTTGAGCCTCGCCAAAATATCGTCGGCGGTGTTTATAACCCCTTCGACTTTTAAAACCGCAACTTTGGGGGTGGTGGGGATTTTACTTTTTAGCCATATTCCTAAGCCCATTAACCCAAGAAAGATTACGAAAAAAGCAATCGCTACCTTACAAAAGAGCTTTTTTAAAAATTCCATAGTGGGGAATTAGATTATGGTTTAACAACCTTGGTTGGAAATTATCTTTATTGGTTTTGTTCCCGATAAAGGTTAATTGTTTTCTTAATGAAACCTTCCCGAGGAAACCAAAATAATGTTTGCCCGAAGTGCAAAGGTTTAGGAGTTATATTTACCGACAAAGGGGCCTATAAATGTGAATGTCAATATAGGTTCAATATAGGAAAATACTTGAATATACCACCCCGCTATTGGAAGGCTGATTTGGAGAAAGCAAAGAAAAATGTTCAAAATAAAGCCCAATTAGAAGGTTATTTGGAGAAACTAAAAAACAACCTCCAAAGTGGCAGAGGATTATTAATTGTTGGGCCCCCGGGGACGGGAAAAACCTACTTGGCGGCCGCTCTTTTGAAGAAAATATATAAAGACTACCGACTTAGAGGTTTATTTTTCCAAACAAAGGAATTGTTAATAAAAGCCAAAGAGGCGGCGGCCAAAAATCAACTTTCCCGATTTTTGGATTTGGTATCCCGAATACCGGTGCTGGTTTTGGACGATTTAGGGAACGAATATTTGAGCGAATGGGATGCAGATATTCTCTATTTAATTCTCAACCGTCGTTATAACCATAGAAAGCCCACCATAATAACAACCAACTATGTCCCCAGCTACCACAAAGAGGAAGAAAAAAACAACCTCCAAAAGGAAAAGCAAAATAAAGAACCCCAAAAGGAGGAGAATGCAACCTCTTCCCAATGGTTGGACGATAGAATTTCTCCCGCCTTGGTTTCCCGTTTAAAGGAAATGACGCTTTATGTTCCCCTATTGGGAGAGGACAAACGAAAAAGAAAAATCCTTTTAAACGGATATCCCCTTTAATTCTTCCCACGAAAGGAGCTTTTGCAATCTTTGAACTTTTAAAGGTTTTAATGAAGTTTCGTCTATATCCACCACAAGGGCATTAAAAACAACTTCCCCTTTTTCCGCCACATGGAACCTCTTCTTTATCCCTTGCAAATAGAGGGGAAGGGTATCCTTTAAGTTAACTCCTATAACGGAATTTAATACTCCCGTCATACCTACGTCGGTTATATAGGCTGTTTTTCCTTCTATTATCCTTTCGTCGGCGGTGGGTATATGGGTGTGGGTTCCGAAAATAATTTGGGCCCTTCCCAAAGCATAGAGGGCAAAGGCGTTTTTTTCTGCGGTAGCTTCGGCATGAAAATCTACCACCACAATGTCGGCCATCTCCTTAATTTCTTCATAAATCCTATCGAAGGTCAAAAAGGGATTTTCCAAATAGGGGTTCATAAAGGCCAATCCCATTAGGTTTATAACACCCACCCTAAGACCTTTTTTTTCAAAAATATTCCATCCCCTACCGGGAACGGAGGGGGGATAATTGGCCGGCCGCAGGAGGTCTTTAGCCTCTTCTATGAACTGAAAAATCTCTTTTTTATCCCAAGTGTGGTTTCCGCCTGTTATTACATCGACCCCCCAAGACTTAACCTCTTGGTAGATTTTTTTTGTAATCCCAAACCCGCCGGCCAGGTTTTCCCCGTTGAGTATAAAAAAGTCAAATTGAATTTCCTCCTTAAGGTGGGGCAAAAGTTTTTTAATAGCCCTCCGACCGGGGTTACCTATAACATCTCCCACTATCAAAAAACGCATAGCCATATAACAATAGCAACTAGCTCCCGTTAACCCTTTACCTTCGCTGAAGTGTTAACATTCTTAGCTGGCTTAATGCTCTAGGGTGTTAACGCTCTAAACGGGTTATAAGAGTTTTAACCTTTGACTGGAATCAATTTTTTATTTCTCCTATTTTTGAAACCGTTCAATGTTAAAGCTTCCTTCCGATGGTCTACTTTAATCCCAAACCCTAAAAGGGAGGGCAAAAATGGTTTTCGGACTATTTAAGAAGGAAGATTTAGTAAAACCTATTTCGGTTCATGAAAGCGTTAACTATATGTATAAAAAGGTTCACGAAGAAGGCCTTTCCAACGTAGCCGACCGCTTTGCGGAAATGGAAAAAATCCGCTGCAAATTCTGTAAGGACGGTATTTCCTGCCAACTCTGCTCTATGGGGCCTTGCCGAATAACCCCTAAAACTCCTCGGGGTGTTTGCGGTATCGATGCCCACGGAATAGTTATGAGGAACCTCCTTATTAAAGCCAATATGGGGTTGGCGGCCTATACCTACCACGCCCGCGAAGCGGCATTGACACTTATTAAAACCGGAAAAGGCGAAACTCCTTTCACAATAAAGGATGAATCCAAATTAAAACTTCTCGCTGAAATAATGGACGTAGATACCAGTCTTCCCATCGACAAAATGGCCGTAGAGGTCGGGGAAAAATATCTCCACTACTTGGCCGAGCCTACGGAATCCACTCTGGTAGAAAAGTTGGCCCCCGAAAAGAGGAAGGAAATCTTCCGTCAGTTGGGCATTTTCCCCAAAGGAGCGTTAATGGAGTTGGTGGATAATGTAGCCCGCTCCATGACCAATATAGACGGCGATTACATTTCCTTGGCTTTGGCGGCCTTAAGAAACGGGGTAGCTTCGGCCTTTGAAAGCACCGCCATATTGGAA
The DNA here is from genome assembly GCA_013153315.1 of Aquificota bacterium. Taxonomy (GTDB): domain Bacteria; phylum Aquificota; class Aquificia; order Aquificales; family QOAS01; genus QOAS01. Next base: position 8,135 of record JAADES010000035.1, on the reverse strand, counting down.
TACATTCAAGACGCCCTTTACGGAACCCCCACCCCCCACGAGGGTTATGTTGACTTTGGTGTATTAGACCCCGATTATGTGAATATTCTCCCCAACGGCCACGAACCCTTTGTAGGTTTTGCCCTGTTGGAAGCTATAAGAGACCCCAAAATTCAAGAAAAGGCAAAAGCTGCAGGGGCTAAGGGAATTAAGATTGTTGGCTCCATCGAAACCGGCCAGGAGATGCTCCAAAGGGTAAACCCCGACGGTTTTGCCGGTTTAACCCACAACTGGATAGCCCTCGAGTATTTCCTATCCACGGGGGCGGTAGATGCCTTCGTTATGGATATGAACTGTTCTTTGGCCAACCTTAAGGAGTATGCCGATAAATACCAGTTCAAACTTATTGCGGTAACTGATATTATCGGTGTACCCGGTTCGGAAAAAATAATCTGGAAACCGGGCAAGGAAAGGGAAGTTGTAGAAAAAATCATCGATAGGGCCATAGAAAACTTCAAAATTCGTAAGGAAAAAATTAAAAAAGGAGAAATAAAACCTGCCGATGTTTCCAAGTTCAAAAGGAAAGTAATGGCTGGCTTTAGTACCGAGGCTTTAATAAAGGCGGTAGGCGGCTCTCTTGAGCCTATTATAGAGGCTATAAAGGAAGGATACATAAAAGGTATTGTTGCCTTAATAAATTGCACCTCCTTGGCTAACGGCCCCCACGATGGTTTAACTGTGGCATTGGCCGAAGAATTAATCAAAAGGGATATTCTCGTTATAGGCGGAGGTTGCGGAAACGCCGGTATGCAGGTGGCCGGTTTAGAAAGCCCCGAAGCAGCCCAAAAGGCCGGAAAACGCCTAAGAGAACTTTGCCATCAGCTGGGTATACCTCCCGTGCTATCTTTTGGAACCTGCACCGATACGGGACGGGTAATAATGACAACCGTGGCTTTGGCCAACTATATAGGCGTGGATACCGCCGACCTCCCCGCCGCCGTTACAGCCCCCGAATATATGGAACAAAAGGCGGTTGTGGACGGTTTTTCGGCAGTGGCAATGGGCTTCTACACCCACATATCCCCCACTCCCCCGGTTGGCGGTTCCGACAAGGTTGTTAAGCTTTTAACCGAAGAAGTTGAAAAGCTAACCGGCGGAAAGGTAGCCTTAGGCGACGACCCCGTAAGCGTAGCCGATGGAATAGAAAAACACATTTTGAGCAAAAGGGAAAAATTAGGTTTGCCTGTTAATTAACTATTGTGCAACCCTTTTCCTTTTTCTTTTAAAGAACCCTGTTAAAAATTACTTGTTAATTCGCAATCACACCTTTAACCTTTATGAGGACTATAATCCAATTAAGATATGTCCTTAAAAGGGCGGATAAAAAAAACTTTTCTAACCAAAACCCCGTTGGAAACAGTAAAAAAAGCAAAACCCCTATTTGAGGGGGTTAGCGAAATAGCTTCCTCGGTTAATTGGTCGGTAAGGTGGGCCTTTTACAAGCCCCGCCAACCCACGGAGGAAGAACTAAAAATATTCAGAGAACACTACGAAAGGGTAAAAAAAGAATTCCAATTCCTAAAGTCGAGAAAACTAATAAGAAATCCCTTTTTAGCCCGCTCGGTGGAAATAAAGCTCAAACATATGGAGGAAGAATTTTTTAACTATCCCTTCTCCAACCGGTTAAACTTCTTTATTGCCCGACTAAACTTCCTTAGGGAAACTTTGAGGAAGTGCCTTTACTCCGACAAAAAATTTTAATTCCCTTTAAGGTCTTTTTTTTCAAAACCCTTAAAAGGAAAGGGGGAAAAATTTTTTAACCAAAAGAAGAAAGTTAATCAAATTTAAGGTGCTTTGTGGGAATCCTAAATACTTCCCCTATAATATCAGGGCCTGCTTCGAAGTTTTCTATCCATTCTATTAGTTTCATTACATTGTCGTGGCCTTTGATAATAGCCCCGTGCTGGGGAGCTATCATTTCTATACCGAAGGCCTCGTCCAAATCTCTCAACATTTGGGCGTAAGGTTTGAATACCTGCTTTCCGCCCATGAAACGCCTTATGAAAGGAGCCATGTATTTTTCTATATGTTCCTCTAAGTTGTCCCCCGGATTTACAAACATGTAGGGCATTCCGAAGCTGAAGAACATATCGTCGCTAAAGAGGATTTTGGAGACAGGGTCGTAAACTTGGAAATGACCGGGCGAGTGCATAAAGTGGCCGGGGATTATGAAAATATCCGAGTTGCCCAATCTTAAAATACCGCCCTCGTCTTCCAAACCCTTTAGGCGGGGTTCCACATATTTATCCAACCCGTAGTGGGGTATAAACCTTAGCCACCACTTAGATATGATGGCGGTCGCGTTGGTTGTCATTAGCCAACCGTTAATTCCGGCCACTATATCGGGGTCTTGGTGGGATAGGAATATATATTCCAAGTTTTGCACACCTATAATTGCCGCAATGTCCGAAAAGAGAGGTTTAAATAATTTGTGTCCGCCGGGGTCTAAAATCATTCCCTTGTTGTTGTCCACTATTAGGTAGACATTGGATTGCACCATCTGACCGTGGCCGTAATCTTCCAAAAGCAAACATTTATGGGTTCCATCGTCATACAAAACCCTTTCCGGGGAAACAGCCATTTTTTACCTCCTTAGCACTTACAACTTCAACAAAAATAAAAATAACATTATTTTGTGAACCTTAACTTACGGTTGCATTTTTGGGAATAAACAATTTTGGATAATTTTGGCTTATGGAATCCCTGATAGAAAAAGCCAACATTCTCCTTGAGGCTTTACCCTATATTAGGCAGTTCCGCGGGAAGATTTTTGTAATCAAATACGGCGGTTCGGCAATGGTTGACGAAGCCCTAAGGGAAAGTTTTGCCAAGGATGTTTTATTGCTAAAGTTTGTAGGCATTCACCCCGTTATAGTTCACGGAGGCGGAAAGCACATTAATGAAATGTTGAAAAAGCTAAATATCGCCGTCGAATTCGTGGGGGGTATAAGGAAAACCACCGAAGAGGTTATGCACATTGTGGAAATGGTATTGAGCGGAGATATCAACAAAGACATTGTTGCCCTTATAAATAAGCATTCGGGAGGCGATATTTACGCCGTTGGACTTTCGGGAAGGGACGGTCGGCTTTTGCGGGCAAGGAAAATAGACAGTTCCTACTTTGTCCAACGTTTGGGAATTAAACCTCCCGAAGGGGATATAGGTCTGGTGGGGGAAATAGAGGAGGTTAACACCAACCTTTTGAGAACATTAATTGCCCAAAACTACATTCCCGTTATAGCCCCCATAGGTGTTGGCCCCCAGGGGGAAGCCTACAATATAAACGCCGACATAGCCGCCGCCGCCGTAGCCAAAGCCCTAAAGGCGGAAAAATTAATTTACCTAACCGACACCGAAGGGGTAAAAGATAAAAATTCCAACCTTATAAAGAAACTAAAAGATGACCAAATAGAGGAATTAATAAAAAACGGAACCATTAAGGGTGGAATGATTCCTAAAGTTAAATCGGCGGTAGAAGCCCTTAAAGGGGGGGTTAAAAAGGTTCACATAATAGACGGCCGCCTACCCCATTCGATACTGCTTGAGATTTTTACCGACGAAGGCGTGGGAACGGAGATAACTTTAAAAAATTAAAAGCTCTACCAGCCTAGCTCTTTCCGTTTTTTTTGAAGAATGTAATGGGCAAGCCGCGTAGGCTCGGGTATGCGGTATTTTGAGCTTTTTAAAACCAATTTAAGAGCACTCGGCAGGGTTATATTGTTTCCCACCGATACAAAAATAGGTTTTACATTATTTCGCGTCCTTAAAACGGCTCCCAAAATTTCCCCCGTTTTTGGGTCTTTTACAAGGGAATAACAACCCCTTTGTTGGCAGGGTTCTTTATAAACCCCGTAGAGGTGGGATTTTGCTACTCCTACGGCTACGGTATCGGTTTTAACCCCGAAATGGGTGGCTATACCACACTTGCGGGGATGGATTTTTCCCTGTCCGTCTATAAAAAATACCTCCGGTTGGATTTTGCTTTTTGAGTAAACCTTCAAAAGGGCGGGTAATTCCCTAAAAGCTAAAAAGGTAGGAATATAGGGAAAATCAACCACGGTGCGGTGAACAACAAACTCCACCGGCTTTAGGGTTTTTAAATCTACCACCGCCAAGGAAACCAAAGCTTCGGTGGGGTTCTCTTTTAGGGATTTGAAGGTTAAATCCATACCTCCTATGTAGCGGACTTTTTCTACATCTATACGGTCGGTTTCCTTTATTTTTTTTCCGCACTCGGTTTGCAGTTTTTTTAATTTCTCCAAATTGAAGTTCATTTTTTAGCTTTAGAGTTTTCTTTAACCACCTGTTGGAGGTATTCCATAAATTCCGCCGAAAGGTCGGGTCTTTCCAGGGCAAAATCTACTATGGTTTTCAAAAATCCCAATTTGTTACCAGTATCGTAGACCTTTCCGGTTACTTTAAAAGCATAAACCGCCTCCTCCTGTAGGAGTGCCTTTATAGCATCCGTCAGTTGGATTTCTCCACCCTTGCCCGGTTTGGTTTTTTCCAATTTTTCCCACAAGGAGGGGGTAAACAGATACCTTCCTACCACCGCCAGGTTGGAAGGTGCTTCTTCCACCGACGGTTTTTCCACAATGTCCTCTATAAGGTAAATCGATTCGTCTATTTTTTTGACTTTTGCTATACCGTATTTGGAAACTTCTTCGCGGGGAACCTCAAATAGGGCTATTACACTTTTACCGAACCTTTTATGGAGCTCTATCAACCTTTTTACGGTGTTTTCTTTCCTAATAATGATGTCACCCAAAGAGACCAGAAAGGGTTCCTCGGCTCCCAGAGCAGGGCGGGCGGTTAAAACAGCATGACCCAAACCTAATTGTTGTTTTTGTCTTATATAGATAGGATTTATAAGGTAGCTTATGTTTCTAACCAGCTCCAACAACTCTTTCTTTCCCGCTTTCTCTAAATGCTGTTCCAAATCGGGGTTTATATCGAAATGGTCCTCTATAGCCCTTTTATGCCTACCGGTTACAAAAACAATATCGTAGACCCCGGCATCCAAAAGTTCTTCTACTATGTATTGAATGACCGGTTTGTCAACGACAGGAAGCATTTCCTTGGGCATAGCCTTTGTTGCGGGTAAGAAGCGGCTTCCCCAACCCGCAACGGGTATTATAGCTTTCATTTTTTCAAAAGTTTATTTAATAAATTTCATGACTTCCTACGATTTTGAGCCCTTCGCCCCTATCGACTTTTTGGGGCCAAAGGAAGAAAAAGAACTTTCCGAGGAAGAAAAATTAAAAATCCGACTGAAGCAGTTGGAAGATTTTGTAGAAAAACAGAGGCAGGAAATTGAACAATTGAAACAACAGTTGGAACAGACAAAAAAAGCTTACCAAATGAGGGTAAAAACCTTAGAGAACGAAAAACAACTTTTGTTGGAAGAGGTTAAAAAACTTAAACAGGAAAATGAAAACTTAAAGCAAAACCTCCAACAGTTAAACCAAATTTTGGCCCAGGCTATGGCCGAAAAACAGAAGATAGAAAAATCCATAAAGAGTTTGGCAGGCCAATTTTCCCAAACCATCCAATTTTTGGAAAAAAGGTGGTTTTCCCTCGCCGAAAGGATAATCGTCGATGTCCTAAAGGAGGTTTTAAAGAAAGATGAGCTCCACCGCGAGGAAGATTTAAAGAAAATTTTCCGCTCGGTCTTTATGGAAAAGCTCATCGAGGGGGAAATTACTGTTAGGGCTAACCCCCAAGATGTGGAGCTTATAAAAGATGTCCTTCAAGAGGTTAAAGGCGATTTGGTTAAATTCGAACTTGTGCCCGACCCCCAAAAGGCACGCGGCGAGTTTGAAATAGAAACAGAAAATTTCTTCATAGAAAGAAACTACGACGAAATAGTCGAAGAGATTGTTCATGAATTCCTAAACAGATATTTACATGAAGGTATACCTCCCGAGGGAGAAGAAAATGAAAAACCTTCCGAAATAGAGGAAAAGGAAGAAAAACCTTTCAAAGAACAAGATAAAGAAGAAACAACAAAGGTAGAAGAACAGGAAATAAAACCCTCCAAGGTTGAACAAAAAAAGTTCGAGCAACCTAAAGAGGTCAAAGAAAAACGGCTCCCGATAGAGGAACAAGAAAAACCTTCTCCTGAAAAGGGTTCCGAAGAAAAAACTCAACCCCAAGAGGTGTTGAAAAAAGTCACTTCGGCACAAGAGTTGAAAAAGGCTATCCCCAAAAAGGTGGATATCCCCAAAAAGGAGATGGAAAAAATAAAGCAAATCCTATCTAAGGTCGAATCTCTCAAGATTGAACCTTAAACTGGAAGGTTATGGTAATTTCCTGAATAATCGGTTCATTTATAGGTTCAAAACGCAAATTTCTAACAAAGTTTAAAATGGCCGTGTCTACCTTGGCGTTTCCGCTCCTTTTTATGAAAATTGGATTTATAACCCTTCCGTCGGGTAAAACGGTAATCTTAACCACCGCGGGGGCGGGAGGAACCTCCACCTTTATAGGTTGTATTTTAGGCATATAAACCACCTTGCGGTTTAGGTTTAGCTCTATCTCTCCTCCCTTTGTAAGTTTGGCTCTTCCTTTAAGGGAAATTTTCCTAAAAATGGTCTTATATTCTTTTTCCACCGTAGGAAGCAGAGAGGTTAACAACGAAGGTTTGGACAATTTCTTCTGCCTTTCGGTGGTAGATTTTTCTTCCTTACCCTTTAAAGCAACATTTTTTTGTTCCAACTGTTGGGCCGAAATCTCTTCATGTTTAATAAAAACCTTTAGAGGAAGATGTATTTCCTCCAGCCCCTTAAAGAAATTGGCGTTTATAGCTTTCGAAACCCAGTAGGAGTAAACAAAAAATAGTAAGAGATTTATAAAAAAAGAAATTGCCAAATATCTAACCATTTCACTTTATTACATTGTAGAAACTACTTTTTGTGAGTCAGGAGAATTATATTTCACACGTGCCGGCTAATAATCCCGCTTTAGCAGGCCTTCGTTTCAACGTGCGGCATATGAGATTTACCGCCACTACAAACACAGCAAAATGTCGCAATCCCGCTTTAGCAGGCCTTCGTTTCAACAGCATGTTATGCAAGCCCAGGCCGAAAAATACAACTCCAGGACTAAAGTCGCAATCCCGCTTTAGCAGGCCTTCGTTTCAACAAGCAGAATTGCTAAGGAAACTAGATGCTGTAAACGAAATGTCGCAATCCCGCTTTAGCAGGCCTTCGTTTCAACAACATTTACATCTTAACCCCCACGGGTTTGGGTTATCCCCATCAATTGTCGCAATCCCGCTTTAGCAGGCCTTCGTTTCAACATTACCATTTACAGGCACACTACTATTTACACCAGGACGGTAGTCGCAATCCCGCTTTAGCAGGCCTTCGTTTCAACTCTCCTATCGATTTTCTTTTACATTTTGGGGGAGGCCTCGGTTCAGGTCGCAATCCCGCTTTAGCAGGCCTTCGTTTCAACCGTGAAAAAGCTTGCCCCATAACAACCCGAACATGTTAGGGTGGTCGCAATCCCGCTTTAGCAGGCCTTCGTTTCAACGGCACGGCCTCAAACCCTTAATTATAGCGGGTTTGAAATTTCAAAAGCACACAAATAATTTTCTTTGTTGCTGAAAACCGCTTTCCGTCTGCCTATGAAACTTCGCTTTAGAACCATGCGGCTTTGCACTCTTTTCGTTCTTCAGTTGTCAAGGAACCTTCTACCTTACTTTAAGCTTACATTAAACCATAATGAGCCTTTGATGTCAAGCCATTTTCCTCCCGCATACCTAATGCCTGTCTTATCAAAGCATCAAACTTGACATAATGTCGTTTGGAATTGAAAAGTTATTTTTTTAACCTTTCGAAGGAAAAAGTTTAATATTCTCAATTTTAAGAAGAAAATAAAACTTAACTCCTTTAGAAGTTTGAAAAGAAACAAGATATTAACCTTACTAAAGGAGTTATTTATTCTAAGACCCCCTTTATTTTGGCTACTACTTTTGGAGTTTTTGATTGTAAACATCTCCTTTAGGTTTTAAAGATTTAAAATGCCTTCTTATGAAAATTTTTTAATGTCGACTAATTAACATTAAGTTCAATAGTTAGTTGTAATTGTCA
>JAADES010000022.1 GCA_013153315.1 Aquificota bacterium | reverse complement strand
ACAATAGATTCTTTACGCATAGTAATAATAAAAAGAGAGATAATAAGCATAGATGTAAATACAAACAATTTAACTGTATCTATTTGTTCAGGTTCACTTTCATATATCTTTTTTACTACTAACAATATCATGAAGCAAAAAAGTAAAACATTGAATTTAATAAATTTTGTACCATATAATATATAAAACCAAATTTCAATATATGTTAGTAAAAAAAACAATATAACACCTCCTAATAAGAACGAAGAAAAACTTTCCTTCAATTGTTGTAGGAAAAACATTAGAGTAAAAGGCGGCAAAACAATAGCTACACCAAGAAGTAAAAGTAATAAGAAAAAGATTAAAAAGAACATTACCTCTGAAAGAGAATTAACTGGCAACGTTAAGATAACCTGCAAAATCCCGTAATTTGATATATAGCTGTATATGATTGAAGATATGTCAATTATAAACAGAACTATTATTAATTGCACAAAATTATCCTCAATAAATCTAACATATGCATTTTTCGACTTTTTTTTCCACTCATGAGTGTTTAATTTTACATACAAAGCCAAAAGTATCCCTCAACAAAAGCAGAATAATTTTTCCTCTTCATGAGGTTTTTATTTTTATTCCTAACCCTCTTTTTGGTTTTTATATTGGTTCTATCCTTTGTAGCCCTATTTACAGCCCAACCTATAGAAGTTGTTTTTAAAGAATTGCTATCCCCCGAAGTGGTCTATGCATTAAAACTTTCCCTTATTACGGCCACTATATCGACGGTGATAGTCCTTTTGTTGGCTTTGCCTGTAGCTTACAGTTTGAGCCGTTGGGATTTTCCCTTAAAAAGCCTTGTTAGGACGATTATAGATATGCCCCTGGCTTTCCCCGAGTTGGTTATAGGTTTTTTGCTCCTTTTGTTGTTTTCCAAATTTTTAGACCCGTTCCTTTCGAAGTTCCATATTGAAATTGTTTTTACCAAAGCGGGTATAGTTGTAGCTCAAATTTTTGTGGCCCTACCTTTTGCGGTCAGGATTTTATATACCTCCTTCAGTCAGGTGGATAAAAAATACGAATTGGTTTCCCGTTCTTTGGGTTATTCGGCTTGGGAAACCTTTTTAAACATAACCCTTCCGATGGTAAAAATAGGTATTGTGTCCGCCGCTTTGGTGGCCTTTGCCCGCGCCTTGGGGGCCTTCGGGGCTGTTTTGGTTTTCGCCGGCGGCACCTATATGAAAACCGAAACCCTACCCATCGGTCTTTACCTAAATCTGTCCTACGGAAATATGGCTCGGGCTATAGCTTTCGGCATTATTCTAATAGTGGTCTCCTTTATAAGTCTCTTTGTTATAGAACTTTTTAAGGGGAAGGTAGAAAACAATTCCTTTAGAGGATAAAAATTCAAGTTAGAAAACCGCTGAGCTTTTTAAAAATTTCCACCAACCTTTGGGTATATTCCTCCCTCGGGTTGGTATAAATTTCGTAAACCGACCCTTCTTCGACCTTTTTTCCATCCTTCATAACCATTACACGGTCGGCAATTTCCCAAACCACCCCCAAATCGTGGGTTACCAAAATTATAGTGTGTCCTTCCTCCTTAAGGTTGGCAAAAAGTTTTAAAATCCTACTTTGGGTGGAAACATCCAAAGCGGTGGTAGGTTCGTCGGCCAATATTAAAAAGGGCTTATTAACAACGGCATCGGCAATATTTACCCTCTGTTTTAAACCGCCCGAAAGCTGGTGAGGGTAGGAATAATAAACCCTCAAAGGGTCGGTAATACCTGCCTTTTTGAGAGCCCACAAAGCAGCCTTAAAACAATCCCTTTGCGGGTGATGAATAAAACAGGTTTCTCTTATCTGCTCGCCCACGGGAAAGAGGGGGTCAAGATAGGCGGAAGGTTCTTGAAAAATAAACCCTATTTGGTTTCCTCTAATTTTGTTTAATTCCTCTTCGGGGAGTTTTGTTATATCTTTCCCTAAAAAGGTTATTTTTCCCTCTACCCTAGCGTAGGAAGGTAAAAGCCTCGCTAACGAATATAGGAGGGTTGTTTTCCCGCTCCCGCTTTCGCCTACTATGCAAAATATTTCACCCCTCTTTACGGAAAAGCTAACATTATCCACCGCCTTTTGGTCTTCGTAATAAACGGAAAGGTTTTCAACTTCCAGTAAAAGGTCGGATTGGGGCATAGTTTTAATAAAAAAGGAAAATGCAAAAAAAAGTCCGCCTAAAGGAAAAAGAAATAAAAACCATTAAAGAAGCTATTTTTAAATACGACCCGTTAGCGGAAATAATTCTTTTTGGAAGTCGAGCCGACCCTAGTAAAAAAGGGGGAGATATAGACCTTTTGGTGATTTCCAGGAAAATTGGATACCAGCAAAGGAGAAAAATAAGGGTAGAACTCCTAAAAAAGTTGGGAGAAAGAAAAATAGACCTTTTGGTGGTGAAAGACCCTAAAGAAACCACATTTTGCGAATTGGCCTATAAATACGGGGTTAGGCTATGAAATTTGAAGAAAGGCTAAAACTATTTTGCGAAAATTTTAACCTCTATCTAAAAAGTATAGAATGGTTAAAAATCTCTATTCGGAGAGTTGAAACTATTGATATTTATGGAACTCTGAGTTTGGAGGACTATGAAAAAATAGAAACCTTATTTGCCCGTTACTGCCGAAGTGTAGACATATTGCTTAACAAAGTTTTAAGAAGCTTGGATATTTTAGAGTTGGAAGAACCCTTAAGAAAGCTGGACATAGTAATTCGGGCCGAAGCCCGCGGTTTTGTTGACAATTACGACCTTTTAATAGAAATGAAAGACTTAAGAAATGAATTGTCTCACGAGTATGTTGAAGAAGCTTTGAAAAATAGATTAGAAGAAGTTTTAGAAAAAAGTAAACATCTATTAAAGATAACGGAGCGAATAAAGGAATATATAAAGGAAATGGGCTACAATTGCCAAAAAATTGGAGTTTGAAATTGGATATACATCAGCTTTTTAGTTACTCCGCAAATATTTTTCTTATTGAAAACCAATTTAAGAGAGTTGAAATATTCTTTTCTTTAAAAGATTTACAAAAATGTAAAAACCTTTGAAGGGTTGTAAAAGAATAGTTCCCTTTAGGGGTTTAAACAACCTTAAAAATTCCTACCTATGTCGGCAAGTTCCCCCAAGTTAAACCGCATAGAGAAGATAAAGCTAGAGCTTCACCCCTTCGATGAGGAATTCAAAAAAAGAATGGAGAAATATTTCCAAGAGGGAGACTATACCAAAATACCGCCCGACGATATAGAAAGGCTCAAATACTACGGAATTTTTTACCGAAAGGCCACCCCGGGCTATTTCATGATAAGAATTCGCGTCCCCGGAGGGGTTTTAAACTACAGACAGGCTTTAAAGTTGGCCGAGTTGGCAAAAAAATACGCTAAAAATTTAATAGAAATAACTTCCCGCCAACAGATACAAATCCGCTGGGTAGAGCTTAAAAACATAAAAACAATATTGGAAGAACTTAACAAAGTAGGTTTGACCACCCTTCAAACGGGCTTGGATAACGTTAGGAATGTTGTCCATGACCCCCTAAGCGGTCTGGCGGTGGAGACAGTCATAGATACCACCCCCTTGGTCTTTGAAATGACCAACGCCATTTTAGGGAAAAAAGAATTTGCCAACCTACCGAGGAAGTTAAACCCCGCAATATTGGGCTCTACAAGGGACCCTATAAATGCCCTCTACAACGATGTTGCCTTTTACTTAGCTCAGAAAGACGGTCAATACGGTTTCAACCTTTACGTGGGAGGAAAAATAGGTTCCGGAGGGCCCGAAAAAGGTTTCGATATAGATATGTTTGTCCAACCCCAAGAGGTGGTTGAAGTTTTTAAAACCATTATTGGGATATATACCGATTTTGGTTATCGCGACAATAGGAACAAAAACCGAATCTATTTCCTCGTTAAGGATTGGGGAATAGAAAAATTCCGTGAAGAGATAGAAAAAAGGCTAAATAAAAAATTTCCCACCAAGGGCAAGGTTTTAATAAAAGAATACGGAGATAGGACGGGTATTATTCCCCAAAAAGGGGACGAAGAACTTTATTCCGTTCCCCTAGGAGTTCCTTCGGGAAAAATATCTGCCGAAGACTTCGAGAAAATAGCCAAACTTGCAAGAAAATACGGAAGCGGCGACCTAAGGCTAACCATCTACCAAAATATCTATTTGGTAAATATAAAAGGCAAGTGGATTAGACAACTTTTGATGGAGCCCGTATATGAAAAATTTGAGAAAAATAACAATAACTGGATAATAAACACCGTAGCCTGTGCCGGTAGCGATACGTGTGCTTTCGGCGTAATAGAAAATAAATCCGACGCCATAAGGGTTGGAAATTACCTGAGGGAAAAGGTTTATGTGGACGTTCCCATTAGAATCCACTGGTCGGCCTGCATAAAAGGGTGCGGCCAACATGGAGCCGCCGATGTGGGCTTTGTCGGAACAAAAATGAAGGTTGCCGGTAGGGCGGTTGAAGCGGTCGAAGTTTATGTAGGCGGAAGCCATGCAGTGCCGGCCAAGAAAATAGGGGTTGTTCCCTTAAAAGGTTTGGAATACCGCTTGGAAAAACTCTTTAGGTATTACATGAACCACCGCCAAAGGGGGGAAACTTTCTTCCACTTTGTCCACCGAGTGGGAACTAAAAAAATAAAGAAATTCTTCCAAGTGGAGGAACCAAAGCCTACCAAAGTGGTTAAGTAGTTTTTCTGAAACCTTTTTTTAGGAACTTTATCTTTTCTTCCTAATCTTTAAGACCAATATTTCCAACCAAGGATAATAATAAACACCACACCAAAAAGGGTTTTTTCTAACCCTTAAAAAGGAGGTTAGGGAAAAATGGGTCTCTTACAAGGGAAAACCGCATTAATTACCGGAATAGCCAACAAAAACAGCATAGCCTACGGAATTGCCAAAGCCTTTAAAAGGGAGGGTGCCGATTTAATAATCACCTACGCCAACGAAAAACTTAGAAAAAAAGTCGAACCTATAGCCGAAGAGTTGGGAGCCATTTTAACTTTGGAAATGGACGTATCCAAAGACGAAGCAATAGACCAAGCCTTTGAAAAAATTTCCCAAAAAGTGGATGGATTGGATATAGTGGTTCATTCCATTGCCTTCGCCCCGGCCGAAGAGTTTAAACGACCTACCCTTTACACCTCCCGCGAAGGTTTTAAAATTGCTATGGACATAAGTGTTTACTCCCTAATAGCCATCGCCCAAAGGGCCATAAAACTTATGGAAGGCCGTGAGGGAAGTTTTCTTACCCTAACCTACTACGGCGGTGAAAAGGTAGTTCCCCACTACAACGTTATGGGAATAGCAAAAGCCGCCTTGGAAAGTGCGGTTAGATATCTCGCCTTTGACCTGGGTAAAATGGGCCACCGAATAAATGCAATATCCGCCGGCCCCGTTAAAACCTTGGCGGCAAGGGCTATAAGCGGCTTCCACCTATTGATGAAACACACTATGGAAGTTTCTCCCTTAGGAAGAGGCATAGACATAATGGACGTAGGAAATGCCGCAGTCTTCCTATGTTCCGATTGGGCCAGGAACATTACCGGTGAGGTTCTCCACGTTGATGCCGGTTACCACGTTATGGGTGTAATGGATAAAGAAGAAAGAATAGAAGGTTAAGAAACCTTATCTTTTCCTTTTGTTTATTACCTCTTCAAGGTAGCGGTTATAAACTTGGGCCAATTGGTCTCTTAATTCTTTAAGAGCTTTTTCCAGCTCGGGGAGGGAGTCTATATTTTGAATTTCCTCCAACTTTTTAAGAGCCTCATCGGCGGCGGGGTCTTCCCAAATATCTTTTAAATCCAAAGCATATTTCTCTATTTCGGTAATGATGATTAGATAATCCTTAAGCCACTCTTGGAGCTCTGCTTCTGTTTTTGCCAACTCTTTACCCTTTTTGGTTATGGCGTTTAAAACTATATCCATACGGTAATAAAACTCCTTCTGCATAGCTTACCTCCCGAATTTTTTAAGGGAAAGATGATAAAACATAAAAGCCGCCCTTTACAAACTTCTTGGATTTGGACGTGCAGGAGTTGTTCACAATAGTTTTCTATGAAATTAAGGAGCGAATTCATTCGGAAAAAACCCGAATTTGCCCCCCATAGGTCTTTGCTTAGGGCTACAGGATTAAAGGACGAAGACTTTAATAAACCCTTTATAGGAATAGCCAACTCTTACACCGATATAGTTCCCGGGCACGTCCACCTTAGGGATTTTGTTGAAATCATTAAAGACGAGGTTAGAAAACTCGGGGGCGTCCCTTTCGAGTTTAACACCATAGCCGTTGACGACGGTATAGCGATGGGCCACTACGGAATGCATTATTCCCTGCCTTCGCGGGAAATTATCGCCGACAGCGTTGAAACGATGATGAACGCCCACCAACTGGACGCCCTTATATTGGTTCCCAACTGCGACAAGATTGTGCCCGGTATGATAATGGGGGCCCTAAGGGTAAATGTGCCTACCGTATTAATTTCCGGCGGCCCTATGCGGGCGGGCGAATACAAAGGAAAAAAAATAGACCTTGTTACCGTTTTTGAAGGGGTAGGAAAATTTAAAAAGGGTGAAATCGACCTAAACGAACTTCACGAAATAGAAGCCCGTGCCTGCCCATCTTGCGGAAGCTGTTCGGGAATGTTTACCGCCAACACTATGAACTGTCTTAGCGAAGTGTTGGGTATAGCTATGCCCGGAAATGGAACAATTTTAGCCTGCACCCCCGAAAGAGAAGAGCTGGCAAGGAGGGCGGTTAGGGCCTTGTTTAAACTCTTGGAAGAAGGCACAACCATTAGGGATATCATTACTTACGACGCTATTTATGACGCTTTTGTTGCCGATATGGCCTTAGGAGGTTCAACCAACACCCTGTTGCACCTAAAGGCTATAGCCTACGAGGCAGGCGTGGATTTTCCTTTAGAGGTGGTGGACGAAATAGCCCAAAAAACCCCCAACATTGTTAAGCTGTCTCCTTCAAGGCCGGACTTGCATATCGAGGATTTAGACCGTGCCGGCGGAGTTATGGCGGTTTTAAAAGAACTGACCCGCAAAGACCCCAATCTTTTGCATTTGGATAGGAAAACTGTCTATGGAACTCTTAGGGAGGCGGTTCAAAAGGCCGAAGTCAAAGATAGGGAAGTTATAAGACCGGTGGAAAATCCCTATTCGGAAACCGGGGGATTGGCCATTCTTTTTGGCTCGCTGGCTCCTAAGGGGGCTGTGGTTAAGGTTGCCGGCGTTCCCGAAAATATGCTCGTTTTCAAAGGAAAGGCCCGAGTTTTCAACAGCGAAGAAGAGGCTGTCGAAGCTATTATGGACAACCAAATTAAACCGGGCGATGTGGTTGTAATCCGTTATGAAGGCCCCCGCGGCGGCCCCGGCATGAGGGAAATGCTATCCCCCACCTCGGCAATTATGGGTATGGGACTGGGCGACAAAGTGGCCCTTATTACCGATGGACGTTTTAGCGGTGGAACCCGCGGGCCGGCCATAGGTCACGTTTCCCCCGAAGCGGCCGCCGGCGGCCCCATAGCCTTGGTAGAAGACGGCGACGAAATTTTAATAGACATACCCAACCGCCGCCTTGAACTGCTGGTTGACCCCGAAGAATTAGAACGGAGAAAGGCTAATTTCCAACCTGTTAAAAAAGAAATACCTTCCCGCTGGTTGAGACGCTACGCTATGTTGGTTACTTCCGCCGATATGGGAGCCGTGCTTATGGACGACCCCAACGAAGTATGTTCCCTATATCGAAAGGATAACAGCTAAAAACTTTCCTCTTCCTTTTTTGTTTTTTCTTCTCTCAAAAATTTCCCCAAATAGGATAAAGTTGAAGCTACCACCAAAAGGATACCTATAAGATAAATGCCTTCAAAAGGAACTATTTCAACCGACCTTGTAAAGGTAAGTAAACAAATAACTTCCACCCCAAAAAGGTAAGTCACAGTAATTTTTCCCAAAAGGTTAGGTTTAGGAAGTTTTTCCTTTTTGAGTAAATAAACAGAACCCAACACTAAGAGGAGGTCTTTTGTAAAAACAGAGAACACCAAAATTTTAAAAGTTAAACTCTTCCTGCAGTGGCCAAATAAATATCCCATAACAACCCAAAAAAGGAGTTTGTCGGCTAGAGGGTCAATCAATTGGCCGAGGGCTGTTTTTTGTTCCAATCGGCGGGCAAAGAAACCGTCCAAAAAATCGGTTAAAACGGCCAATAGGAACAATACCACGGCGGATAAATAATAACCTTTTTCCAATAGGAGAAAGACTGTAAAGGAAAGAACAATCCTTAAAAAGGTTAAAAGGTTGGGAAGATTGAACATTTAAAGGAAGTTTCGATTATTCCCCTTTTTGGGTTGTCTGATTTTCTTTATCTTCTTTGGGTGTGCAATTTCCTTCCGCGGCACAGGGCGGGCATTTGGGCCCCAAGGGGCGGTCGGCCATCTCTTCCATAAGTTGGAGGGTCAATTTTTTGTATTCCTCCCTCTGTTTTTTATCCAAGGGAGGTATTACCAACTTTTGACCTATTTGTAAAATCCACGGGTCTTGGATTTTGTCTTGATTTGCTAAAAAGATAGCTCCCCACAGCAAGGGGGTTCCGTAAACCGAAGAAGATATATCCCAAAGGGTATCGCAGGGTTTTACCACCCAATAGCGGGGTTTGGGCTTTGGTTTGGGTTTGGGTTGTTTTTTTACTACTTTCGGCTTCTCCTTTGGTTTTTGTTCTTTTACCGGTTTAACTTGGGGAATTGGTTGGGGCGGTGGCAATACTATCGGCTGATAACCTTCACCACTTAAGGGAATAGCCACTTGGGGATGTTTGGGGTCGTTGGTTTCAAAGGTAAGGCTGTCGGTGTAGTAACCTTGCTTGGGAGGGGTAAAAGAGACTTCTATAAAACAGCTTTTGTTTTCATCTAAAGGTTTGGTGCAGTTGGTTGCTACTATTTTGAAGGCATAACCTTGGCTAAGGGCTATTTTTTTTATTACCAAATAGCTGGGGCCTTTGTTGGTGATGTTGACGGTGGCCGTTTTAGTTTCTCCTACCTTAACCTGCCCGAAATTTATCTGTGTTGGAGTTATTACCGCATAGGGAACCAACTTCCCATAAAGGCTTAAAACCCAATAAGCCCCCTCTTTTGCAGGGCCGTCGGGTATTTTTCCCTCCGTAGTTTGAGCAAAGCCCAAAGACAAACTCAAAAGGGAAAAACCTATTAAAACTTTCCTCATAGTGGAAAGGGTTATTTTAAAATCCCCAAATAGGAAAGTTTTAAGAGACTACTTAAGGAGTTTCTTTTAAATAACCTTTCTCTTTTAGTTTTTCTAAAAGTTCCCCGACGGTGGCGTTTTCATCCAAACCCAACCCTTGGAGGAGTTTCCTTATGGAGACCCACTTTTTGAGAACCATACCTTGGGTTATCAGTTTTGTAAAGGGTTCTTCATAATCGACCAAACCGAGGTCTTTTAAAAATTTTTCAAAAAACCTCGCATATAAAAGGTGTAAAACAGCGTGTTCTATACCTCCGATGTAAATATCCACCGGCATCCAGTAGTTGGCTTTCTCTTTGTCAAAGGGGGCTTGGTCGTTTTTGGGGTCGCAAAATCTTAAGAAATACCAAGAGCTATCAAAGAAAGTGTCCATAGTGTCGGTTTCCCTTTTAGCCGGGCCTCCGCATTTGGGGCAGGTGGTATTCACAAAACTTTCGCTGGTGGCAAGAGGATTTCCGTGGCCGGTAAATTCTACATCCAAGGGCAACTTTACGGGGAGGTCTTTTTCATCTACAGGAACGGTTCCACATTTTTCACAATACACAACAGGGATAGGAGTTCCCCAATACCTTTGACGGGAAATATTCCAATCCCTCAAACGGTAGGTTACCTTTTTCTTTCCCAAACCGAGTTTTTCCAATTTTTCAACTATCCTTTTTTTGGCCTCTTCACTATCAAGACCACTAAATTCGCCGGAGTTTATTAATTTTCCTTTTCCCGTATAGGGTAGTTTTTGCTTTTTGTCCATCTTAGGGATTGAAATTTTAAAGTTGCCTTTTTCCCTAATATAGAAAGAAATAAATAGAAACCAAAAGAGGTTTTTATAACTTTTCAACCAAAGTATCGATTTCCTCTTTTGTTCTTTTTTCGGTTACCGCCACCAAAAGGGTGTTTTTTAAAGAAGGGTAGAATCTGTCCAGTTCCAAGCCAAAAAGGTAGCCCTCCGAAAGGACTTTTTTTCTTTTTTCCTTTGCTTGGGGGTTTCTAATAGGAAATTCCCAAAGGAAGGATTCGTTTTTAAAGGGATTTTCCCACCCTTTGGATTTTAACAAATTGTAGAGATAACGGGCTTTGGACATAGAAAGTGTGGCGACCCTTTTTAGCCCTTCGGTTCCCAAAGTGGCCACATATATGAGGGCCCTTAATGCCATAAGGTTTTGGTTGGAACAGATATTGGAAGTTGCCCTTTCCCTACGGATATGTTGCTCTCGGGTTTGTAAAACCAAGGTAAAGGCCCTTTTTCCTTCTAAATCTTGGGCCATTCCGACCAAACGACCAGGCATTTTTCTTACATACTTCTGCTTTGTTGCAAAAAATCCCAAATAGGGCCCACCAAAGGAGAGCGGAATACCCAAAGGTTGCCCTTCGCCCACCACTATATCGGCGTCAAAACTTCCCGGAGGCTTTAATAGAGCCAAAGATATCGGTTCGGCCACCACTATCAAGGGAACCCCATACTGTTTAGCCAAGGTGGAAATTTCCTTTAAAGGTTCAACAAAACCGAAAAAGTTCACATATTGGACGGCCAACGCGTGAACCTTTTTAGTTTTTAAAACTTCTTCCAACCTGTTTAGGTCGGTAATTCCTTTTTCATCGAAAGGAATTTCCTCTATATTGTCCCGATAACCGTAAAGGTAGGTTTTTACAACTTCCCTATAGAGGGGGTGGATGGTCGAGGACAATACCACGGTGTCTCCTTTTCCTTTAATAGCCCTTGCCATAAGAACGGCCTCGGCCAAAGCACTACCGCCGTCATACATAGAGGCGTTGGCCACATCCATACCCGTTAGGGAGGCTATTACCGTTTGGTATTCAAAAATAGCCGTAAGCGTTCCCTGGGAAACTTCGGGCTGGTAGGGGGTATAGGCGGTAAGAAATTCTCCCCTTTCCACCAAATGGTCTATTACCGCGGGGATATACCTATCGTAGGCTCCCGCTCCGACAAAAATTTTCAAGGTTTGGTTTTTTTTAGCCAACCTTTTAAAGGTCTCTACAATTTCCAACTCCGATTGGGGATTAGGTAGGTTTAATTCACCCTCAAAAAGGAGTTCTTTTTCGATGTGCCCGTAAAGGTCTTTAATATCTTTCAAACCCAAAAAGGAAAGCATTTCCTTTTCTTCTTGGGGCGAATGGGGTAGGTAGGTCATAAGAGAACAATGGTATCTTTCAAAAAAAAAGTTAAACCAAAAGGAGAGAATTAAAATTCAAAAGTGCTTAAAACCTTGTCATCCAATTCGGTGGAAAGATAGGCCGAAGATTTGGTTTCAAAGAAAGCCTCCTTTTTACCTTCGTTTATGTGGCTTGTTAAATAGCCGTAAAGGCGGTCTATTTCTTCAAAGGGATTTTCCTCTACCCCGTAAAGGGGTTTGTATCCGAGCAGTTTTAGCCTTAGGTCGGCCAAATACTTTATATAGTTCTCTATCTGCTTTTGGGTTATCCCGAAGTTATTTTGTGCCAGTATGGACTGGTAGAAACGCAGGTCGGCCTCTACGTAGGACTTAATGGTGCCGACCACTATTTCGTCGAATTCCATTTCCGATATGTAGCGGGTTATGTAGGGCTTTAGGGTTTTAATAATGGTGGACATAACTTTAACGTGGAAAAGCTCGTCGGCTTTTATCTCGGAAATCATTTTGTTGGTCATAGGCAAAACGCCGTATTTGTATTGATAAAACTCTATGGTTTTAAAGCCCATATAGAAGGTTACCGCCTCCATAGCGTAGGTGCCGGCAAAAACGGTCGTTAGTGTTCGGGCATACTCTTGGGCGGAAACATTTTTTAATCCGTTCCAAAGTAGGTCGAAAAGTTTTTGGTAGTTGTTTGCTATAAGCTCGTTGCGGTGGCGAAGTTCGGGGTCGTTTTTGGCAAGGTAAAAAATCCTTTTAACCTCTTCGTTACTTTCGCGGAAAAGGCCATACAAAATATTGGAGTAGGCTATAGAGTGTTCAACCTCAAAATATTTATGGGTTGCCCCCCATATTTTGTATTCGGGCATGTTATAGACAACTTCCATGTCGGTTATGTTGGCCACCTGAACGCTGTCCAAAAAGGCTAAGAAGGATAGCGTATATTCAAATACCTTTTTGTCTATATTGTCCAATTGGTCAAACTGTTCGCGGGTTCGGTCTATGGGATATTCGTCCGCCTTCCAAAGTCTCTGCTTTTGGAGCTTTACAAACTCGTAGATTATGGGGTGCATCGGCTCAAAAATTGTGAATAGCCCCGTAGGTTCCTTAGTTAGCGGACTTTCGAAAAATTTCACCGGTGTTAGTTGCGAATTAAAATCATCCCCGTAAGGATTAAAAAGCAAAGGTTTTACCTTTGTTTCGCATTCATTCATTTTTTACCTCCGTAAGTTCAAATGCAAAAAATTTTCACAATTTTAGTTTTGGTTTTTACAAAAATTTCCTTTTTATGGACTTTATTTCACACTTTTTTATTTTATATACCCTTTCTAGGTATTGGCAATGTCTCTTAAGTAGGAAAATTTGAGTTGTTCTTAACCAATTTTAGGATTTTTTGAGAAGATAAACCCTTAAGAAGGAAGAAAAAATGAAAATAAACCCCTTAAAAGGTGAAATACAAGTTTGAAAAATTAATTAGCACAACTTTCACATTCCTCTATAGCGACGGTTTTATCCTTTAAAATGTGTCTCCAATAATAGAGAGCCTTTATTTTTTTGCAACGGGAGTGTTTTAGAATAGTGGCAAATAGGGTAGTTATTTTTTCGGGCGTTTCGAAATAGTTATGGTTCACGGTGATTTCGAAACTTATTCCGGCGTCGATAAATTCCTGTATGGTTGAAATTATGTCAATTAAATCTATGTAATCTTGGAGGTTGGTAAAGTTGGAATAGGTATCGTAATACCATTTATATTGGTATAAAGGAACGAAATTCACAAATAAACCTGTCTGTTGGTCTTCCACCTGGGTTAGGCTGAAGGCGGGAACAACGCCTGCACTGACCCCCGCCAAAATGGAGGTGGAGGTGTTGGGAGGGCAGTTCAAAAGCAAGGTGTTCCTTATCCCGTAAAGCTCCAAATTTCTTTCTATCTCGGAAAGGATTTCTTCTCCCACTATCTCCTTAAGGAGTTTTCTTGTTTTTTCCTCTTTGAGGTTATGTCTTCCTAAAAGAACCTTTTGGGGGTATTTGGTTTCCTCATATTTGGGAGCTTTACCCCTTTCCTTGGCCAGGAGGCTTGAAGCCCAAACCGCCAAAAGGGCTATCTTTCCAAAAATTTCCCTTACGAAGGAAAGAACTTTATCTTTGTCTCCCTTACGAGTTGTTGGTCGGTATCCGTAATAACGACCTTCTTTTACCGATTTAGCCACAAAAACATCGGCCAAACCCATAAAACCCGCGGTTACAGTTCTGAATAGCTCGTTATGTTTTCTACTTTCCTTAACAGGGAGGTCGGTAATGTCTATAAGGTTGTCCATATACTCGTAAAGGTGGGAAACAAATTTTTTCAACTTATTTAGGTCTTCAAAATATCCTTCCTCAAAGAGTTTTAAAAGGTTAATGTTGGTAATGTTGCAGGTGTGAATATAGCCCAATTCTTGGTCGGAAATGCAGTATAAATCCCTCGGGTTGGTGTTTCTAAAGGGCGACACATTTTCCACGCAGAGGTTTAGGGAATAAATCTTCTCCTTGTAGGGGGAAAATTCATTGAGGTTATCTTCAAAAACCACATAGGGCAAACCCTTTCGGCTCCAATAGTAGAAGATTTTTCTAAGAATATCCCGCGGGTTGATTTTTATATAGTTTTGAACCTTTCCTTCCTCTATAAGTTTTACTATTTGGGCGTACCTTTCTTCGGCTTCTTTACCGAAAACCTCAATAAGGTCAAGGTCTTTTCGACCCAAAATGTGGGTAATTTCGTAAATGTCTATAAGGTAGAAGGGTTTATTATCGTTTACGTATTTAAAGAAAAAGTTGGGGATTATTACCTGTGTAAAAACGTCGGGGGATTTTTTTGGAATTTCCCCTATGTCGAGGTCTATAACTTCCAGAAAGTCAATAATATCTTTGTGCCAAATCGGTAGGGCCACCGTTAGCGAACCTTTGCGTTTGCCCTGCTGGTTGAAGGCGTTAACGGTCGCTTCGTAAATTTTTACCCAGTCGGTTATTTTGTTAGCTTTACCTTTGTTTCCCTTTATCCAACTTCCCGAAGGGCGGAGTTTTCCTAAAAATAACCCCACTCCCCCCGCATTTCGGGAAATTTGGGCTATCTGGCTTTGGGTGTGGCAGATGCTTTCGGTGTTGTCGTGAACATCGAGAATAAAACAGCTGGAAAGGTTGGCTTTGGCTCTTCTCAAGTTCAGCATTTGGGGGGTGGCGGGTATTATTTTGAACTCTGAAAGGTATTTAAAATGTTCCAAAACCTTTTGTTTATAATAATCCCAACTTTTCCCATATTTGGTTACCGAAGGTAAAAACCCTATTAGGGACTGTAAGAACCAAACTTCCTCGGGTAGTTCTATGGGAAAGTTATTTTCCTCGGTAAGGTAGGATTTAATGAACTTCTGGGTTTGCATATGTTTTGCGTGCTTCCATAGGGGGTTTGAAAAGTTTTCTTTATCAAAAATTGAATAATAAAGTTCTTCAAAAACCTCTTTAGGTATTTCCAAAAATCTTTTTGAGTAAATACCTTTTTCTATATATTCCCGCAGGAAGTTATGAAAATCCTCAAACCTTTCAAAGAAACCGTAGCGGCTTACGGGGACGCCATATTTTTGTTGGCGTCTTACCCGCATCTCCTTTTTAAAGTCGACCAATATTAGCCTATTGGCAAAGCGGGACCAGTCTTCTTTATTCTCCTCGGTTACTATAAGCGAAATTGCGGCGGTAATAAGGTTATGTTGTATTTCCTTGGAGGTCATTTTAGGCTTGAGAAAAAGGGCCAATTTCTGTTCGAATTTATTCAAGTCGATATTTAAACCTTCGGCACAAATGTTAATTACTTTTTCTATTTTTTTTGGGTCAAACTTTTCCACCCGACCGTCCCGCTTTATTACTTCAAACATAGATTGCCTCCATATAAAGTTTTGTTGTTAACAAAGGGATACAAACAGAGGAAAATGATAATCCTACCTTCTTGGAAGAAAATTAAACCTTGCTATGGAAAAGGTTATTGTTGAACAACTTGAGGATAAAAAGCTTATATCCCAACTAATGTTTAGCTTGATAGTTCCCCGTCCTATAGCTTGGATTACAACCCTTTCGAAGGAAGGAATTGTAAATGTAGCCCCCTTTAGTTTTTACAACGGAATAACTACCAAACCCCCTTTGGTGATGGTTTCCATAGGAAAACGCAAAGATGGGTCTTTAAAAGATACTTCCCGAAACATTAGAGAACGGGGCGAATTTGTTATAAACCTTGTAACGGAAGAATTTTTAGAACCTATGGTTAAAAGCTCGGCCGACTATCCTCCCCACGAAAGTGAAGTTGAAGCTCTATCGTTGGAATTGGAGCCATCTACCGTTTTAGAGACTCCCCGCATTAAGGGGGTTAAAGCCTCTCTGGAGTGCAAACTCTACAAAATTATCGAAATAGGGGAAACCCCCATGGATTTGGTAATCGGCAAGGTGGTTGCCTTTAATTTCGAACCCCAATTGCTCCAAAGCTCCAAAGGCGTGGTTGGAAGATTGGGCGGTAAGCGATATACAATTGTGGACAACGAAATAGAAATTTCCCTTTAAAGGTTTCATTTTTTTCTTTGCCTTCTTTCGGTCTGAACAAAATTAAAAACCTTTAATGAACCTTTATATTCCCCCCTCCTACCAATTGGCGGAAAGGGATATAGTTATTGTCGGGGACGGTATAGCGGGCCTTTCGTGTGCTATTACGCTTAAAGAGCTCGGCTTCAACCCTTTGGTTATAACCCGTGGAAAGGGAAATACCTACCTCTCCCAAGGGGGAATTGCCGCGGCTATAGCCCCCGACGATAGCCCTTATTTGCACTATTTGGACACCCTGCGGGCGGGAAAACTTATAAACGACCAAGAGGCGGTTTTAATAACCACCTACAGCGGCCCCCAAGTTATAGCAACCCTAACCCGTTGGGGGGTAAACTTCGATAAAAACAACCACTTTTATGAACTAACTTTGGAAGCGGCCCACTCCAAAAGGAGGATTTTAAAAGTTAAAGACTATACCGGAAGGGCTATTTACGAAGCTCTCCACCAAAGGGCAAAAGCTTTAAATATAGAGTTCCTCCAAGGGGAACTTAGGGAAATTTTTACCTATGATGGTAAGGTTTCGGGTTTACTCCTAAAAAGGGAATCGGAGTATTTAGTTATCCGAACAAAAATTTTAGTTTTGGCAACGGGCGGGGCGGCCTCCCTTTACGCAAGGCATTCCAACATTCAAAAAATCGGTGGCGACGCCATAGGGATAGCCCTTAGGGCGGGGGCGGTTGTTAGGGATACAGAATTTGTTCAATTTCATCCAACAGTTTTAAGAAATACCAACTATTTAATTTCGGAGGCAGTTAGGGGCGAAGGGGCCTATTTGGTAAATTCCGAAGGGCGAAGGTTTGTCAACGAATTGGCCCCCCGCGACGAGGTTTCCAAGGCAATATTTAGGGAGCTGTCGGCAGGTAGAGAGGTTTATTTAGATTTCTCTCCTTTGGTTAAGAAAGGTATCAAGATAGAAGAACGCTTCCCTCAAATTTATGAAATATTGCGTTCGGTAAATCTAAATCCCTATACCGATTTGATACCGGTTGAGCCCGCCGCCCACTACTTTATAGGGGGTATCGCCACCGATACCTTCGGTAGAAGCTCGGTCGAAAATCTTTATGCCGTGGGGGAGTGTGCCTGCACAGGGTTGCACGGGGCCAACCGTTTGGCTTCCAATTCTCTCCTCGAAGGTGCGGTTTTTGGTATTAGGGCCGCCCACGATATAGCGGTTAAATTACCTTTCTTAAAATTTGCCCCTCTAACTCTAAAACCCACCGAAGGAATAACCTTAAAAAAAGACCCTCCCAAAGGAATAGTTGAACAACTTCAAAACCTAATGTGGAAAAAGGTAGGTTTAATAAGAACCGAAAAGGGTTTAAAGGGAGCACTTTACCAAATAAACCTTTGGTTGGAAGAAATCTATCCTTTTACCCCTTTAGGGAGCGAATATTCAAAAATTTTTGACCTTCTGCTGGTAGCTAAATCTATAACCTTGAACGCCCTAAAGAGAAAGGAAACCCGAGGTTGCCACCATAGGGAAGATTGGCCCACCGAAAGGGAAAGTTATAGAAAGGTTCACCTCAGTTTGGATTTGAATGACCTTTGGAGTTATAAAAACCTTTCTTAGCAGCTTAACAAAAAATAACAGCCTTCCAAAGTTTTTTCTTCTTAGCATTTTCAAAGTATGCAATATCTTTTTGGCCCGGTTTTGTCCCGTCGGTTGGGCTTTTCCCTTGGAGTTGATTTATTACCACCTTACAAGGTTTGTTCTATGGACTGTCTCTACTGCGAGTGTGGGACAACGCCCCGCCGCTTCCTTACTATGGAAAGAAAAGAGTGGGTTCCTACCGAGGAAGTTAAAAGAGAACTAAAAGAGTTTTTAACCTCTTCGGATACACCTATAGATTTTGTTACATTTTCCGGAAACGGTGAGCCCACCCTTCATATCAATTTTGGAGAAATAGCCCGATTTGTAAAAGATTTGAGACCCGATATAAAGCTGGCCCTTTTAACCAACGCCTCGACCCTTTACATTGATGAAGTTTTAAAAGATTTAGAACCCTTTGATTTGGTTGCCCCCTCTCTGGATGCGGCCACCGAAAAGGTTTTTAAAAAAATAAATCATCCCGCTAAAGGATTAACCTTAGATAAAGTCCTCCAAGGGTTGAGGAAATTAAAGGATAACTTTAAAGGCCAAATCTGGTTAGAAACTCTCTTTGTTAAAGGAATAAATGACACCCCCGAGGAGGTTGAAAAAATAGGCAACCTAGTTTGGGAATTAAAACCTCACCGTTGGCAAATAAACACAGTTGTCCGCCCGCCGGCCTATAGGGTTCAAGGACTTAGCGAGGAAGAACTACTTAAGATAGCCAAAACTGTAAATTACCCATCCACGGACATCGTTTGTTATAACTACCTGCGATTGGAAGATATAAAACCTTTTTCTACTAAAGCTAAAGATATAGAAAACCAACTTTTGGACATTGTAAAAAGAAGACCCTCCCCAGTTGAGGAACTTCGTAAAAGTCTATCCCTTACCGAGGAAGCTATGGAAGAAATTTTAGAAAAACTTCAAAGGGAAGGTAAGGTAAAGCTTCTAAATAGGGACGGAAAAGTTTTTGTATCTTTTAGAATAAAGCGATGATTAAAAATTTGTTCCGACCATCAAAGGAGGGTGTTATCCAAGCAATTTTTAAAACTTCAGCTTTAAATTTTTTAGCTAGAGTTTTTGGTTATTTAAAGCAAGTATCTATAGCGGTTTTAATCGGTTTTAGCTTTGACACAGATGCTTTCTTTTTAGCACTAAGTATATTGGGAATTTTTTTAACTTTTACCCAAGTTTTTGATTCCTTAGGTATTCCTAATTTGGTAAAAGCGAGACAAAAAAGTTTGACAACTTTCCATAAACTAACGGCTTCTTTATTAACTTTCACAACGATATTAGCTTTTGGGATTACAATTGGTGTTTTTATCTTAAGTCCTTGGTTAGTAAATATTGCTTTAGGATTCAATGAAATCGAAAGGGAACTTTTAAAGGAATATCTTTGGTTATTATTACCTTATCTGTTTTTTAGTTTTTTCTTTCACCATTTTGGTGCTATTCATAGAAGTTTAAAACATTTTTCAGTTTACTTTTTCGGTGAATTTTTA
>JAADES010000056.1 GCA_013153315.1 Aquificota bacterium | reverse complement strand
AAGCCCCTTCGGGGCTAATTTCGCCCTTTAAGCGTTAACACATGCTTTTAAGCATGTGTGCTATTGTCGGGCTTCATTAAGCCATCTCCGAAGGCTTATTTCGCCCTAAAGGGCTTCTTACAGTTAAAACCTTTAAGAGGAAACTTTAAATAGTTTCCTTTTTTGGTTTACAAATTCCAAAACCCCTTCTACGGGGCGGGTGTTTAGAATGTCCTCGGCTTTGGCCCAACCTCGGCGGGCTAAACCGAGTCCTATTTTGGTAGTCCACAGTTGACCCACCGAATGGGCGTCGCTGTTTACCACCAGCATAACGCCCTCTTGAACCGCCTGCCTTATGTGGTGGCTGTCCAAATCCTCCCTTTGGGAATTTATTTCCAAGGCTGTTTGGGTTTCTTTGGCCTTTTGGAGCACCTTTTCGAAATCGAGCGGATATCCTTCGCGGTAGCCGTATTGTTTTCCGAAGGGGTGGCCTATGACATTC
This sequence comes from Aquificota bacterium, assembly GCA_013153315.1. Taxonomy (GTDB): domain Bacteria; phylum Aquificota; class Aquificia; order Aquificales; family QOAS01; genus QOAS01. The sequence goes on along the minus strand of JAADES010000056.1, from coordinate 19,060 downwards.
ACATAGGGGTTTTCCATTGCTTTAATAATTCTTTGGGTGTTGTCTTGGTTAAATCGGCTGTGTATGGAAGCGGTCACTATGTCAAACTCCTTTAATACCTCGTCGGGTAGGTCTAAACTGCCGTCGGGCAATATATCCACTTCGGCCGACCAAAGTATGTGGATTTTGTCTCCATAAAGCTTTCTTAACCTTTCGATTTCTTTTTTCTGTTCGAAAAACCTTTCGGGAGTTAACCCGTTGGCAACCCGTGCACTTTGGCTGTGGTCGGAGATAGCCATATATTCGTAGCCCATCGCTATGCAGGCTTTTACCATTTCTTCTATGGTGTTGGTCCCGTCGCTCCAGTTGGAATGCATATGAAGGTCGCCCCGAAGTTGGTCGTATTGAACCAAAGTAGGCAAAGCGTGTTTTAAGGCCAGCTCAATTTCGCCGGTGTTTTCCCTTATTTCGGGGGGGATATATTGCATTCCCAAAACGGCATAAACTTCCTCTTCGGTTTTGCCCGCTATTTTCTTTCCGCTTTCGACCTCGAAAACTCCGTATTCGTTAATTTTTAAGCCTTTTTCTTTTGCTATTTCCCTTAGCTTAATGTTGTGGTGTTTGGAGCCTGTGAAATATTGCAACGCCGCACCCCAGCTTTCGGGTTCAACCGTTCTTAGGTCGCACTGTCTATGATAGTCGGCCAAAAGTATGGTCGATTTTGTTTCTCCGTGAAGTTGGACATCCTCTATGTCGGGATATTGAACAAAGGCGTCGTGGATTTTTTTCCAATTTTCCCTTTTGGCGGAAACTAGAATATCAAAATCCCTAACGGTTTCCTTCATTCTTCGGGTGGAACCTGCTACGGTAATGTTTTCTATATATTTCCCTACGGTGGTTTTTAAATACTCAACCACCTTCCAAGCTAAGGGATAGGCTACCACCAAAGGTATCCTTTCTTGGGCTTTTTGCCACAGTTCGATACCTTTTAGGATTTTTTCAACTTTTTTAACTCCAAAGCCGGGAAGGGAAGCTATAGAACCATCCTTTAGGGCTTTTAAAAATTCCTCCTTTGTTCGGATATTCAATTTTTCATATACCGTTTTTAGGGTTTTGGGGCCCACCCCGGGAATATCCATAAGTTCCAATAACTCTTCGGGGACTTTTTTTCTTAATTCCTCGTATTTGGATATTGTTCCCGTTTTTAAAAACTCTTGGATTTTTTCCAGGGTTGAACTTCCTATTCCTTTGACCTTTTTTATATACCCGGTTTGGATTGCCTCTTCTATATCCATAGGGAGGTTTTCCAATATCTTGGCCACACGGCGGTAGGTTCGAATTCTGAAGGGGTTATCCCCCAGAAATTCCAAGATGTCGGCCATTTTGTCGAAGATTTGGGCCAGCTTTTTGTTTCTCTCCATCTTAAGGTTTTAATTTGAAATTGCAATTGGAATTTCCCCTTAATCATTGCCTTTATATTTGCACTTGCTAATATTTAATCGAGTATCAATTTCTTTAAGGAGCGGGGACATGAGTGCAAAACAACCCCAAGAAGGCTCCAACCAATTCAACTTCGATTGGTCGGTTTTAAACCTCCCTGTAGAGGAAACCCAAAAAATTCAACCTTTAGTGTCGGACGAAAGAATATCCGCCCTATTTTTCGATGTATTTGAAGAACTAAAACGTCGAAGAAAAGAAAGAAAAATAACCCTTAAAGAGTTCCTTAAAGGATTATTTGAAATAATAGAAGCGATAGCCCTTTTTGCGGAATATAAAGATTCGTTTAGCCCTATAGAGAAAAAGCTTCAAATATCTATCCTAAAAGGGTGTTTAGAAGGCTGTTTGACCTTTTTGGAAGATGAAATGCATATCCATCCACGGTTGGCCGAACAATATAAAAAACTCAACGGGGAAAGAAAAAAGGGAAACCTTTCTTTGGACGAATATTGGGAAGCCCTCCTTAAGTTGGTCGTAGAAACTTCGGCCTATATCCACGATTTGGACATTCCTTACAAAAAACTACGTTACATAACTCCGTTTTTGTTGGCCTTTCTAAAATACTATCAATGTTCCCTTTGGCAAAAAATGGAACAAGTTAAAGCCGATTCTAGAATATCAACCTAAACATATGGTTTTAAACGTATTAAGCCTACCAAAGCGGTCTAAATTTTCCCTTTCCCTATGTCGGTTAGCTTAAATTTACTCCCCTTAGGGGGAAAAAATTGAACAAATCCCGTTGGGGGGAAATTGAAAAAAGATTTTCCAAAGCAAGGAAAAGTTATCGCCACTATGCGGTTGTTCAAGATAAAGCGGCCCAACTTTTGGTTGAAAAATTTGCCCATTTAATAAAGTCCCACGAAAGTGTTTTAGATATAGGCGCCGGGGTAGGGCTTTTAACCGAAAAACTCTTACCCTTTACGGAAAAACTCTATGCCTGCGACCTCTCTAAGGAAGCTTTAAAAGAAAACCCTTTAAAAGAGAAAAAAAAATTTACCTGCAACATGGAGAGGCTTCCTCTAAAAAACCGCTCTGTGGATTGGTTGGTTTCAAATTTTGCCCTCCATTGGAGCAATTGGAAAAAGACCCTAAGGGAAATAGATAGAGTTTCCCGAAGAGGTTATTTTTTTTCCGTCCCCGTAAAGGGCTCTATAAAGGGCTTAAATTTTCCTTTCCCCGAAGCGGAGGAGATTTTAGAAATCGTTAAACCCAACAGTTGGTTTATAAAAGAGATAGAAATTCCCTTTAGAGGAAGGGAGTTTTTACTTTTCTTCAAGAGGACGGGGACGGGTTTCAATCCCAACAAAAGGATTTCGGCCTTCGAAATTTTAAAAAAACCTTCCCTGGTGGGTAATTACTCCTTCTATGTTTTATTCCTTTTAAAGGTTTGGGATTAAGGGGAAAACAAACTTGTTATTGCCCCTTTTAAAATAAACTCGCATGACTTTTTTGGATAGACCCTACACCATAATAACCTCCGAAGTAACGGTGGACGGTAAGCTTACGCTCTACAGAGGAGCTTCCTCCAAAGAGCTGATGACCCTTATGGACGAAGAAGCCTATAAATACCTCCATCAAATTCGCGCCAAAGTGGACGCTATTATGGTGGGTTGCGAGACCGTTAGAACCGACAACCCCTCCCTTACCGTCCGCTATGTGGAAGGTAAAAACCCAATTAGAATAATTCCCTGCGGTTCGGGAAATATACCTTTGGACGCCAATATCTTTTCCAAAGATGCCCCCACCTGGATTTTAACAACCAAAAGAATGCCCGAAGAGGTAAAGAAAGCCATCGAAGAAAAGGGCCACAAAGTTTTCGTTTTTGACGGTGAACATTTGGACTTTAAAGAAATTTGGAAATTTTTAAAAGAGCAGGGAATAAACAGCATTTTGGTAGAAGGGGGTTCCTACGTTAACTGGCAGTTGGTAAAAAACCACCTTGTGGACGAAATTAGATTAATCCACCTCCCCGTGGTGGTCGGCGGAGAAGATATTCCCACCCTTGTCGGGGGAGAAGGTTTTAAATCCCTCTCAAAGTTGCTCCATTTAAGATTGAGGGCCCACTTTGTGAGGGGAAGACAACTTATAACCGAATGGGAGGTTATTAGAGATAAAACCAAAAACGGTTAGTTTATAAGCCTTCCCAAAATAAGTTTTTTATGAAAAAACCTTTAAAAGGTAGCGAAAAAAATTCCTTAAAACTTTTGGTTTTTAGTCTGATTTTGCTTCTGTTGCCAATCTATCTTTACGGCACAGCCCAACTGCCTTTAAGGGGCGAAGAGGCAAACCGTATTTTGGTAGCATACGAAATGCACTATTTTGGGGATTATTTCAACCCCACCCATTTGGGGGAACCCTATTATTTAAAACCTCCTTTGTTTAATTGGGTAATAATCCTATTTTCCGATTTGTTCGGTTGGAAAGTTGAAACTGCTCGGTTGGTTAGCGTTGTAGCTTCCTTTTTAACAGCCCTTTTAGCCTACCTCTTTGTCAAAAAACTTTTAAAAAATGAACTTATCGCCTTGTTATCGGCCTTGGTGCTACTAACCTTGGGCGATTTGGCACTTTTTTACGGCTTTTTGGCCGAAATAGACGCCTTCCATATGTTTCTGTTTGCCCTTCTTACCTTTGTGGTCTTTAAACTTCTCCACGAAGGAAAGATAGAGTTGGCCTTCCTTGCGGCGGGCTTTTTGGGAGGTTTAATTTTCCTAACAAAGGGTTTTCCTGTGGTTTACCATCTGCCCGTAATAGTTTTTCTCCTGTTTTGGTATTTCTCCCGTTTGAGGGAATTTTTAACTACCAAACCTTTTTGGGCTATTGTAGGAGCCTCTATTCCCCTTGGGGTTTGGCTTTGGAAGGTTAAAGCCCCTTTGGTTTACTTAAAAGCCCTCTGGCGGGAAAGTTTTAACCGCACACCTTTGGCGGAAAAACATGGATTTTTTAAACACCTTTTGGTTTACCCCCTGCTCAATTTCCGCCAAATGATGCCCTACAGTTTGTTTTTACCCAAGTTGGAAATAAAAATCTTTAGCTCCCTTCCGAGGGAAACCCTATTATTGGCGGCCCTTATAGGGTTGAACTATCTCCCCTATTGGGTTTCCCCCGGTGGAGAAGGTAGGTATATCCTTATCGTCTTTCCCTTTATAGCGGGAATCCTCGCGTGGGGTTTGAAAAACTTCCTATTAAAGGAACTTAATGGAAAACATTCCCTTTTGTTGGGTTTCTTTTTGTTAGCCTTATGGGGAATTTCCGCCTTTTTACTTGTCCTCAACACGGACTATTTCTCCCAATATTCCCCGCTTTGGATTTCGGTAATGTTTCTACCTTTGGGGTTCTTAATTTTTGCTTTATCCTTTGGGGGTTTGAGAAAGTTAATAACCTTTACCGTTTTACTTATAGCTATCCTAAAACTGGGGTATATAAATTACTACGCACCTTGGAAGGAGAAAAAACACCCCGAACGGCGGATAGCCCTAACCTTTGCCCAAATTCTTCCCAAGGGGGCAACTATTCAATATCTCCCCAAAAAGGAAGACTTAGAACTGTGCACCTACTTAGACCTATTTACCCAAGGAATAGTCCTAAAAAAGGAGGGGAATTTTTTTATAACCCGCGAGAAAGGGCCTTTTCCCAAAGGGGAATATAAAATCCTCAAAGTTTACAAAGGTTGGGTTTTGGGAAAGAAAAATAAAACCGAACAAGGTTAGTTTTTAGTTTTATCTTCCTTTTTGGGTTGGTTTTTATCTTTAACCAAAGCGAGGTCGAAAACTTTATCAACATCCTTAACAAAGTGGAGGTTCATCTGTTCCCTTACAAAGGAAGGGAGGTCTTCCATAACCTCCTTTTCGTTGTCCTTGGGAAGGATTACTTCATAAATACCTGCCCTTTTTGCGGCGAGAATTTTTTCCTTTAGACCCCCTACCGGGAGAACCTCACCCGTTAGGGTTATTTCTCCCGTCATGGCAATGTCGTTTCTGACAGGTTTTTCGGTAAAGACCGACAGCAGGGCGGTGGCTATCGCTATTCCCGCCGAAGGGCCATCTTTGGGAATGGCCGCCTCGGGGACGTGGATATGGACATCGTATTTGTCGAAATCTTCGGGGTTTATGCCGTATTTTTCAGCGTTTGCTCGGATATAGGACAACGCCGTTTGGGCACTCTCTTTCATTACGTCGCCCAACTTACCCGTTAACAGCAGTTTACCTTTACCCCGCATTTTTATAGCTTCGATGAACATAATCTCTCCGCCCAGTTCTGTCCAAGCTAATCCCGTTACAACACCAACCTTAGGTTCAGCCTTCTTTTCGGGAATAAAGCGGGGTGTTCCGAGCAGTTTACGAACCAGAGCGGCATCCACCTTAAAGGGAGGTTTTTCGCCTTCCAACTTTTTGACCGCCAATTTCCTTAAAACTGCCGATATTTGTCTTTGTAGATTTCTAACTCCCGCTTCGCGGGTATAGCGTCGGATAATTTCCAGCAGAGCCTCGTCGGTGAAGATGAGCTCTTCGGGTTTAAATCCGTGTTCTTTAATAAGTTTTGGCAATAGGTGCCTTTTGGCGATTTCGAGCTTTTCCTCCTCCGAGTAGCCCGAAAGTCTCAACACTTCCATTCTGTCCAACAGCGGTAGGGGAATGGTGTCGGTTCGGTTGGCCGTTCCTATGAAAATCACCTCCGATAGGTCAAAGGGTAGGTTTATATAGTGGTCGACGAAGTTTTTATTCTGCTCGGGGTCGAGCACCTCCAACAGAGCGGCGGCGGGGTCTCCTTGGAAGGAGATGCTCATCTTGTCTATTTCGTCGAGCATTATCACGGGGTTTTTAACGCCCGCCCTCTTAATTGCTTGGATTATTTTTCCCGGCATTGCCCCGACATAGGTTCTTCGGTGGCCTCGAATTTCCGCCTCGTCCCTAACTCCTCCTAAGGATATGCGGACAAATTTTCTTCCTAAGGCTTTGGCTATGGAGCGTCCCAAGGAGGTTTTTCCCACACCGGGAGGGCCTACAAACATTAGAATGGGGCCCTTTCCTTTGCCCTTAGTTAACTTCCTAACGGCCAAAAATTCGATAATCCTTTCCTTTATTTTTTCCAAATCGTAGTGGTCTTTATCCAAGATTTCTTTAGCCCGCTTTAGGTCATAGCGGTCGCGGGTTTTCTTGTTCCAAGGAAGGCTTAGCACCCAATCGAGCCAAGTCCTTAAAACGGCCGCCTCGGCACTGTCGGGGTGCATACGCTCCAATCGGTCGATTTCCTTTTCTATCTGCTCCTTAATTTCTTTGGAAAGCTTTAGCTTTTTCAGCTTTTGGCGGTATTCCTCTATTTCCGCGTTTTTTCCTTCGCCTAACTCTTCCTGTATAGCCTTCAGCTGGTGGCGTAGGAAATATTCTTTTTGCTCCTTTTCCATAGTTTTGCGGGCCTGTTCGCGGATTTTCTGCTGGAGTTCCAACAGGTTGACTTCCCTAAGGAGATATTCGTGGATTAGCCTTAGTCGCTGTCGGACATCGGTGGTTTCGAGGAGTTTTAAAGCATCCTCTGTTTTCAAATCCAAAACCGAGGCTACCAGGTCGGTAAATCTAACGGGGTCGTCAACCGTTTTTATTAAATAGAAAATGTCGGGAACTATTTTTTTACCCAAAGATACCGCCTTTTCCAATAAATCCCTTATGTCTTGAATAATTGCCTTGTCTTCGGGGGTAAGCTCCTCTTTCTTTTCTTCCAAAACCCTAACGCGGGCGGTTATTGTATCCCCAAAGTGGTATTCTTCCGCTTTACCTCGGGCCAATCCTTGAACCAAAATTTTTAAACGGTTGTCCTCTATGGTGGCCACCCGCAGTATTTTGGCGATAGTTCCAACTTTAGATATATCTCCCTCGCCTACTTCTTCCTTTTCTTTATCAAATTGAATAGGCAGAAATATTAACTTGTTGGTTTCCCAAGCCCTTCTTACCGCCTCTATTGAAAAAGGCCTTCCGATAAATAGGGGCACCACCGTGTTGGGAAATACCACCAAATCCCTAAGAGGAACAACTTGCAATGTTAGTTCCCCTTCGAGGGTTGGAGGTGTTAAAAGCTCCTTTAAGGGGTTGTTTACCATCTCTTTTTTAATATAAAGAGCGGTAGGGTTTACCCGAGTTTGTTAACTTAACAGGATTGAAACAAAAACGGAAAATTTTTAAACATCCTAAAGTTGGTATGTTTGTCTATAAACCCAAAGAGCTTTTTGAAAAAATAAACCGAACTTTCGAAGGTAAGAATTTTTCCGAAAAACTATTTAAGTTTGCCGAAAACATAACAAACCAAAGTAAGGCTTTCTTTAAAAGGGAATTCCAAAAAGGGGATTATCTAATAACCGTATTTTCCTACCGTTATCCCTCCTATCGGGAATTTAAGGAGCTTAACGCTTTTGAACTGCGGGGTTTAACCTTTGTGAAGTCCCCCGAAGGGGAATTTTCCCATTTCTTGGCAATGCACAAGTTTTTCAACGTAAACGAGAATGAGGATTACAAAATAGAGAGGCTTAAGAAGCTTAAACTTTTGTCCGCCTCCGAAAAGTTGGACGGTTCTCTGGTTCACCCCATTAAGGTGGGCGACCAAATTTTTATGAAATCCCGCCAGGATTTGGAAAGTTATCCCGCCCAAAGGGCAAATATTCTTCTCCAACAGAGGGAAAACTTAAAAAACCTCGTTAAGGATTTACTTTCCCAAAACCTCCAACCTCTGTTTGAATATGTTTCTCCCCAAAATCAAATAGTTGTTCCCTACCAAGAGGAAAACCTTTATTTGGTTCAGCTAAGAAACAACCTAACGGGGGAATATCTTAGCGACGAAGAACTAACAGATTTGGCAAAAGAATACAATATTCCCACCCCCAAAAGGGAAACCGTTTCCTTTGAAGAGCTCCTAAAAAGGGCTAAAAACACCACCCAAACCGAAGGTTGGGTTTTAAGATTTGAAAACGACCTCTTTGCAAAGCTGAAAACTAAGTGGTATCTAAAAAGGCACAAAATACTTTCCAACCTATCGGAGGACATTATCATTAGGAAAATCCTCCGTCGGGAGATAGACGATATTCTGCCCCTACTGTTGGAGGATTCTCTTACCTACCGAAAGATTGTCCAAATAAAGGAAACTTTGGAAAATTACCTAAACCGAACATTGGAAGAACTTTCAAAGAGTTCCAAAAGTGGGAATTTCTACTTTATAGAAGACCCCACCCTCAGGAGGATAGCTGAAAAATGTTCCCAAAGTAGGGATATTGAAAAATGTATTCAAACCTCTTTAAGGAACCTTCTTTTAAATCAAATCCAAAATAGGAAAAAGGCTTTGGAGTTTTTGGAGAGCATCAAATAAAACCTAAAAGCAACAAACGTCAACAACAAAGACTTGCTATCGTTTATTGTTTAGCGATGGCTCTGTATGAAAAATTAGAGTACAAACTCGAGTTTATTACGCCTGCCTTTATAGGGGGTGCTTTTCCCGACAAAGAGGCGGAGCTTAGACCGGCTTCTTTTATAGGTATCCTCCGCTGGTGGTTTAGAAATTTAGCTTTGACGGTTACGGATAACTTGGAAGCTATCTATAAGCTTGAGAGTGAGCTTTTTGGGAATACCGAAAGGGCGGGGAAGGTGTGGGTTAGGTTTGAGGAACTTAAAAAGTTTGAATATCAACCGCTTTCTGAAAATGCTATTGATTTGGATTTAGCTTATTTGGGTTATGGCGTTTTCGATTACATCAATTGTAGTAGGAATTTTCATAAACATCCGCATGTATGTAGAGCTTTACCCTACCTGAAGGGGTTTATGAATACCAAAGCATTCATTCCTATCGGAGAAATAGCGAAAGTTGAGGTTTTTGTACCTAAAAGGTTTTTAGAATTGATTAGGGCTCTTTTTAACACCGTAGCCTTGTTAGGTTCTATTGGTGGAAGAAATCGCCGCGGGTGGGGAAGTTTCCACTTACACCCAAAAGGTGAAAAAATTTATTGGAACTCCGAAGCTTTAACAATAAATTTTTTTAAAAACGAGTTGCTAAAGTTAACAGATGTTGAAGAAAAACCTTTTCAAACCATAAATGTTTACATTAAAAAACTGCAAAAAGGGAATGCTTTGGATGCTTTGAAAAAATTGGGTTGTGATTACAGAAGTTTTAGGAGCCGTTTACAGCCCGATTATTTCCAAGCTAAAAATTTTCTAACAAAACGCCATAGGTTTAAAACTTTAATTTACAACCGTGCGTGGTTTGGTTTACCGATAAAAATCCAATATAGGTCTTTGAATGGAAAGGGAGCAACCATAAACCTATTTGAAGGGAAAGAACACCGCAGATTGGCTTCTCCTCTCATTTTCAAAGTAGTTAAGTCAGAAAATGGCAAATATGACGTTGTTTTAATACTAATGAACAGGCCAAAATTTATTGAGCAAAATGGAAGGTTTTATTCTTGGAATTTTGGACAAACCCATAAGGTGTTAATAAAAGCCGATAAAGACAAAACTATTAAACCCAACTATGTTGTAATGGACGAATCATTTAGCGACTTTGTTGTCGAAACTTTCCTAAAAGGTCATTTAAACGCTGAAAAAGTTATCTCTTGGGGGAAATAAAATGACCACTAAAACCGACTGGCTTCTTATATTTACCTTTTCACCCGTTCAAGGTTTCATAAGCGGTGCCAAAAAGACCAGAGACCTTTACGCGGGAAGTTATTTTCTATCCTTTTTAACCCGCAGGGTTTTGGAAGAACTTAAAAATCAATTTGGGGAAAAAGTAGAGGTTATTTATCCCCAAGCGGACAAAGTGGGAAAGGATGACCCATATTGGGGAACCATTGTTGGAAATTACCCTAACAGGTTCGTGGTAAAGGTGAAAAACTCAACAACGGAAGAGGTAAAAGAAATTGTTAAAACTTTAAAGGAGACCTTTAAAACTCAATTTACCGAATTGGCGAACAATTTAAAAAACATTTTGGTTTGGGAAAACTTAAAAAACCTTCACCGGTGTCCCGAAAATACTCATAATGTTGAAAACCTTTCCGCGGGTATGGACCAAATAGACCAGCAGATTGGGGGATACTTTCAAAGTTTTGTTGCCGCCGTTCCTCTAAAGGGTGAATACGGAGAAGTTTACGACATTGCCGAAAGAACGCTCGGCGGAAGGAAATCTTGGCGACGCTACGAGGGAGAAATAGATAGAAACGTTTACAAAACCAAAGATAACGCCTGCTACTTTCCCGACGGGTGCACCTCCTGCGGTGAACACCTGCATTTGGCGATAGATTGGAAAACATTTAAAAAACACTTAAAGCAATTAAAAAAACAACAAAAAACCTCAAAAGATGCAGATAAAGAAATTACCTCCGTCGGAGAAGGCGAAAAACTCTGTGCACTCTGTTTGGTAAAGAGAGAACTATACAAAGTAAGGTTGGGCGATTACATAAATGGATTATCCTTTGATGAAGAATTAAAAAACGAACTAAAACAGGCCATAGAACGCTTCCCCTCTACTCACGATATAGCTCTGGCTAAGGAAAAGTTTGAACTCTTTGAGAGATTAAAAGAAATTTACACCGATGAAGAAAAGCTGAAGATTTATTCTCAAGAGGGAGAACCTATCGAATTCTTCATTTGGAGTTTGGCAAAGGTGATAAACATCTTTAAAGATGAAGGGGCTCTCAGCTACGGCATAAATCGCATCTACAGAAAAAAAATAGAGGAACTTTTAAAACCACTTATAGAATTTGCAGAAAAAAAACCTCCTGAAGGTATAGATGTAGAAAAATACAAAGAGGATGCAAAAGTTGCGTGGCAAATCTCCGCCGAATATCTTTCCACCGACTTTGTGGAGAGATTGATAAAAACCCTTGAGGAGATTAAAAAAGAAGAGGAAACCAAAAAGGAAAACAGTGACAAAAACCTACTAAAAGAGTTGGAAGAAAAAATAAACGCTCTCAAAGAGTGGTTAATCACCCTAAAAAACCTCTACAGGGGATTGAAAGAAGCCACCGGTGAGGATTTTGAAAGCAAACTCAACAAGACTCCCTATTTTGCTATGGTCTACTCCGACGGTGACAACATAGGAAAAATCCTCGGTGGTGATTTTGAATTTTTGGAAGAAGGCAAAACCTTTAGCGAGGAATTTCATAAAGAGTTCTCCAAAAAATTGTCCGAATATGCTTACGAAACAGCTAAGGAAGTGGAAGAACCTACTGATACCAAAGGTGTTGGTTTTGCCAGAGTTATTTACGCAGGAGGGGACGACCTATTTGCCTTTCTCCACCCGTCGGAGGTAATAAGAACCCTAAAACTAACCTCGGAAAACTACAAAAAACACCTGCAGGGGATTATCAAAAAGGAAAAAGCTACAACCTCGGCGGGTTTGGTTATAGGACACGCAAAGGTTAGTCTCAAATACCTCCACAAAAAAACCAAAGAGGCGGAGGGGGAAGCAAAGAAAAACTTCGGCAGAAACGCCTTCGTTATTAAGGTTATATCCCGCAGCGGGGAGGAATCCTCTTTTGGAGCAAAATACTCCTACGGTGAGTTTAAAACCTTGGATTTACTCTCCAAAGCCGTTGAGCTTTATAAAAACAACAAAATCTCTTCCAAACTACCCTACGCTCTTCGGGAAATAGCCGATAGGTTCATTCCCGATGAGGTAGAGAACCAAAAACCTAAAGAGAAAGAGTGCGAACCTCAAAACCCCTGTAAGGAAAAGGAAGAAATAGCTGACCCCTTGCCGTTTAAAATAGCCCTGACCCTCCTTAGAAGGGAGCTTAACAGAAAAATCGATGCCTCCCAAGAGGATAAGGAGAAGATAGAAAACTTTAAAAGGGAAGTGGAAAAGTTTTTCCAACTCCAGAGGAATACACATCCCAATTTAACCGCCAAGGAGCTTTTAAAAAATCTGGCGGCAATGTTTTACGTAGCGCGCACCTTAGCCGAAAGGGAGGCGTTTACTCTTTCGGAGGAAAAAAAATGAAGCTAATTGAAGTAAAGGCGACCGACTTTTGGCTCTTCGGGGGGCTTAAGAACTTCCAAGCCGGCGAGGATACCTATAGGGAGGTTTTATTCCCTCCCGACGTTATAAAGTTTTTCCATCTAACGGACATAACCAAGTGCAAACCCGTAGGAGTGTTTATAAAACAGGAAGAAGAACTATACCTGCCCGCCCCCGCCGATTTGCTCAGGCCCCGAAAGGGTGAACCGGGCCCCCTTGCGGTGGCAACCCTGAAAGAGCCTCCCGCCTATGCGATAACCGACTTGGAAACCGACCTTTTACCCGTTGCCCCCGAAGTGGAAATTGAAGGTAGAAAAATTAAATACGAAGGGGCATCTGGTTTTATACCTATAAAACACTTAAAGGAATATTTAGAAAAGGGAACCATTGAGGGAAACAGCTCCCTTATAAAAACCGTCGCGGATTTTGTAGCTTTTGAGCCGAAGGTCGGGCTAACTTTGGACTTTGACCGCTTTAATGCCCAAGAAAGCAGGCTTTATTTCACCTTTGTGGTTAGACCCAAGAAAGGAACATCCCTGGCGGTTCTCTTCGACGGCAACTGTGAGGGGTTGAAAGGTTTTTATCATATCGGGGGTGAAACCCGAGTTTCCGAACTTAAAGAGAGCACCTTTCCTGAAAACCTCATCAACAGAAAAGTATATGTCCAAAAGGGAAACCTCTACCGTTTCTATCTATTAACCCACACCTTTGTGGAGGGTGGATTGGAGAAAAGAAAAACGCTGAAGGTGGCTGGTAAAGAGTTTGAAGTGGTTTGGTTCTTCAGCGCTGGAGCCGAATGGATAAGCGGTTTCAGAAAACCGGGAATAAAAATGCTAAAACCTGGCGGGGTGATGGTTTTAAGGGCTCTGGAGGAGGGAGAGGTTGACGGCTTTACCTTCCTTGAGGCAAGGACTCTTTTGCCCGTTTACAAGGATAAAAACTCAACTGAAGTTGATAACGAAATTAAAGACCTCCACCTTTTCGGGTGGAACCGTGGCTTTTTAGCACCTTACAACAAACTGAGGGAGGTTTAAAATGGACGTCAAAACAAATCTTGACAAAGTTTTATTTATCAAGGCTATAACACCCGTTCACGCTGGGGCGGGACAGGGTATCGACCATATAGACCTGCCTATTCAAAGGGAGCAACCGACCAGATTTCCCATAATCTACGCTTCGGGTGTCAAAGGAGCTTTTAGACAGAAAGCTTTGGAACTCGCATACGAAGAACTTTCCCAACTAAATTACGACGAGTGTAAAAGCTTTTCTCTATCACAATTGGATGAAGCAGTGGAAAGAGCTAAGCCCTGTGAGAAAAATACAGAAACTCCACGTGTTGAGAATGGGAGGGAGGTAATAGAGGAAGATAAATGCAAAAAACATGAAGAAGTTAAGGCAATAATTAATACTCTGGCAAAAATATTCGGAAGCCAGGACTGCAAAGGTTCTATAACTTTCTCCGACGCGAAAATTTTATTCTTCCCCGTAAGGTCGCTGAGGGGCGTGTTTGCCTACGCTACCTGTCCGATGCTGTTAAAACGCTACGCGGAGGATACTCAAAATGAGGAACTTTTAGAATACCTGGAAGAGAATAAGGATAATTTAACTCCCTCCGACGGAGAAGTTATAGCACCCGACAACCTTGTAGTGGAAAACGAAAACGGAGACAAAATAGTTGTCCTCGAAGAGTTTGAGCTTAGAAAGATGGACTTACCCGACGGGTTAATAAAAAAACTCCACCTACCTGAGGAGTTAGAAAAACAAATCTCCGAAAGGGTTGCGATAGTAAGCGACGACCTATTTAGGTATTTTGTCGAAAACTTCACCGAAGTGGTAACAAGGATAAAAGTAGACCCCGAAACTGGAACGGTAAAAAGCGGTGCATTATGGACGGAGGAATACCTTCCCGCCGAAAGTGTTCTTTACTCTCTGCTATTTAACACAAAAGAAGTCGAAACAGATGATTACTTAACCACCGAAGCTGTTATAACCTTGGGCGGAAACCAAACGGTGGGAAAGGGAATAGTTAAAGTTTTCTCCCGGGAGGTGTAAGGGATGCAAACGCTTAACCAAAGGTATGCACAGGAGGTTTTTAAACTTATAGAGAAGGTTGCAGAAAACGACAAACTCAAAAAGGATTTTCTTCCCCTTGTTAGAAAACTTCCCTCCAGGATTACCCACAACGGACTGCTGACCACTTTGGCGTTTTTGTATTCGAAAGCAACTTTTAATAAAGAGACTCAAAAACCAACCGACGCTCCCGCGGTTGTTTTAAGCGCCTTAGTTTCCTTTTTAAAAGACGGGGAAGTTAAAACGGAAACAACAAAGGATAAAGTTCAAAGCTTTATAAAAAGTTTAACGGAAACTAACTTTCTCAAGCTAATGCTCTACTCCCAAAAGGCTCTTACCTTTTCCCAATGGCTAAAGAGGTTGGCGGAGGGAACTTTCAAGGAGGGCGATGATGCCGAATAACCGCTTTATCATTGAAGAAACAACCCCGGTTGATAACTTTTCCCTCTTATTTTTTAAACTCATAACAAAGGTTAAGCTCGACGCTCGGAGAATAAACGATAATAGAGATAACTCCCAGTGTAATAACTTAGAAATTCCTCCCACAACCGTTGATTATCTTTTAAATCCCGAATGTTATCAATTTAACCGCAATAGTGATAAACTAAAACCCCACCTGTTGAGGAAAATAGTTGATATTTTTAACTCTCAAGGTGGAAGAAGAAAAGTCTATACTCCTTTTGTTGACCAATATGTGAAGACTCTGGAAGAAGAAGGGTTTAAATTTTTAAAGTTTAAAACAGGTTACAATCTCGCCGTAGGTTTGGGATTACCTTCCTTCTTCGAAAATGGCTTGACCTTTCACCATACCTATGGAGTTCCTTATCTTCCCGCCTCTTCGGTTAAAGGACTTTTGAGATACTCCTTTTGGGGTAAAGCTTTGGGTATATACCCCTTTGGGATTGAGGCGGTGCCCAAACCTTTTGAGTTGTTAACGGAAGATGAAAGAGAAGCGTTTAAAGTTATCTCAAAACTTGATGAGTTGACGTCAAACGCCGAAACCTTTGACGGTTTAAAAAAAGCTCTAACCAAAAAGGTTGAAGAGGGCAATTTACCCGTTAAGGTTGTTAGCGAAGAGAAACTAAAGAAGTTTTTTGAAATTTTTAAAACCCTGTTCGGAACTCAAAAAGTAAGAGGAAAGGTGATTTTTGCCGACGCTTTGGCTAAAGAATTTAAACTGGGCGTAGACATTACAAATCCGCACTTTAAAGATTATTACCAATTAAAAGAAAAACATCCGGTTCAGATAGCTGAAATCTATAATCCCGTGCCCGTCCACTTTTTGGTGGTGGAGGATGCTACCTTTATTGCCCCTTACAAAATCCTCGACAAAGGCCGTTATAAAACTTCAATTATTGACAAACTTTTGAAAGAAGCGTTCGAACTGTTGGGAATTGGCGGAAAGAGGAGAAAGGGGTATGGAATACTTTACGGGACTGAAAATAGAAGTTAATTTTATTTTTTCTTTGAAGAAATGTTCCAGACTCAACCTTCTTAATCTTTCCTAGCTGGAATTTAAAACTTCGTAAAGCCCTGAAAAGTTCCTTCCCCTTTGGAGTGCTGTTTTAGATTTTTTCTTACTTTGGTCGGACTTTAAAAACTTTATAAGGTTTATATCAAAAAGCTTACAAAAATAGTGTAAATTAATAAATAGAAAAATGGCCGTCAAAAAGGATTATTACGAAATATTGGGTGTAGATAGAAACGCAACCCAAGAGGAAATAAAAAAGGCCTATAGGAAGTTGGCACGCAAATACCACCCCGATATTTGTAAGAAACCCGAATGCGAGGAGAAATTTAAAGAGATTAACGAAGCCTATCAGGTGTTGTCTGACCCCGAAAAAAGAAAGCTTTACGATAAATATGGGCACGCCGCCTTCGAAGGCACGGCGGCCCAATCCCCCGAAGGGGCAAATATTCCTTTCGGAGGTGAAGGTTTCCAATTCGAACAGCTTAACGAGTTTATGCGGCAATTTATGGGCGGGGGCGGTCTTTTTGAGAAACTTTTTGAAGAAGCTGTCTTCGGTTCGAGGAGAAAACGCTCCCGCGGTTGGAGGCAGGCCGCGCGAGGTGAGGATATTTATCACACGGTGGAAATTTCCTTAGAGGATGCCTTTAAGGGAACGGTATTAACAATTCCCATAACAAGAAAAGTTAAATGCCCCGTCTGCGGAGGTAGAGGAACAACCAACGAAAGAAGCTGCCCCCAATGCGGCGGCTCGGGAAGGGTTAGGTATCAAATGGGCCCTTTCTTGGTAGAGGAAACTTGTCCCGCCTGCCATGGTGCGGGAGTAATAGCCCAACCTTGCCCCGAATGTGAAGGTAAAGGTTTCGTTTACAAAACTGAGGAGATAAAGGTTCGTATTCCCCCCGGAGTGGATAACGGAACTAAGCTTAAGGTGGATGGCAAAGGGCACGAAGGAGCTTTCGGAGGGCCTTCGGGTGATTTATACATAATAACCAAAGTAAAACCCCACCCCGTATTTGAAAGAAGGGGAGACAACCTCTATGTGGATGTAAATATTACCTACCCCGAGGCGGTTTTAGGTTCAGAGATAAAGGTTCCCACCATCGAAGGGGAAGAAATTACCGTCAAAGTGCCGGAAGGAACCAAAGAGGGCGACACCGTTAGGGTAGAAGGAAAAGGAATGCCCCGCCTGAGGGGTTCGGGTAGGGGTGACCTTGTTGTGCGTTTCCATATAGATGTTCCTTCCTTTGGATTATTGGCAAAACTAACAGGCAAAGAAAAGAAAGTTAAAGAGCTCCTGCAGGAATTACAACAATACCTTCCCAAACCCGAAAGGGTAAGAAAAAGAGCCTAAATCTTCCTTTTTCGGTCTTTGTTTTTTTAGCCTAAAGGAGGTGATTTAAATGAAAAAAAGAAAGGGTTTTTATACCATCGGAATGGTGGCCCGAATGTATAACATCCACCCCCAAACATTGAGGCTTTACGAGAGGGAAGGATTATTAAAGCCCCAAAGAACCGCCGGCAACAATAGGCTTTATACCGACGAAGACCTCGAAAGGTTAGAATTTATTCTAACCCTAACAAGGGAATTCGGCGTAAACCTAGCGGGGGTGGATATAATCCTGCGTATGAAAGAACAGATGGAGGAAATGGAGCAACAAATTCAACAGCTTTTGGAACTTGTCCAGCAACTGTTACAAAAAATTCCCCAAGAGGAAAGGGGTTTAATGCAACTTCCCAAAGAGGTAACCGTGGTAAAAATTACCGAGATACTTAAGAAAAAGGACACCGACGAAGTTTAATTTTGTTTCCTAAATTTCCCTTTTATGGGAATAAAAAAATTTTTAAGCGGTGCGGTTATAGTTTGTTCCTTGGGCCTGTTTGAGGGTCTATCCTATTCCAATAGCCTAAATGGCGGAACTTACGCCATTCAAACTTCTACCCAGAGAGGGGTCAATTACGCTTTAAACTACATAGAGAGTCTGCCCAAACAATCCCTTTCGCAGGAAGAAATTAAAGACCTTCTCCATATGAGGGAAGAGGAAAAACTTGCCCGCGATGTATATTTAACTCTCTACAAAAAATGGCATCTTCCTGTTTTTAGAAACATAGCCCGTTCCGAGCAATGGCATATGGATATGGTGGGAACTCTGTTGAAAAAATACAATCTTCCCGACCCGGTTGAAGAGACTGGCGACCGCATAGGGGTATTTAAAGACCAACACCTTCAGGAGCTATATAACCAATTGGTGGCAAAGGGTGAAAAATCTCTAATCGGTGCCCTCCAAGTTGGTGCAACTATAGAAGACTTGGATATCCACGATTTGGAAGAAGCTTTAAAAAGAACCGACAATAGGGATATTCAAATCGTTTACACCAACCTAATGAAAGGTTCAAGAAACCATATGCGGGCTTTTGTAGGATTGCTAAAACGCTTTGGAGGTAGCTATACACCTCAATATATTTCTAAAGAAGAGTTTGAAAAAATAATCTCCACACCCATAGAGAGGGGTTTTATTACAACCCCCGGCGGTTGGAGAGTTTCCTCTACCCAATACAGGGCGGTTAACAATTTTCCCACTGTTGGAAATAGAGCCTATCCCTACCCTGTTAGGGCCAAAACTAACCAAATCCTTAAAGGAAAAGTTTTAAAAATAAACCAAGAGGCGGGTATTAGGTGGAAAAGACTCCTATGGTGGGTTATGGAAATAGAAACTCCCGAGGGAACCTATAAAGTTTATTTGGCACCTGTATTTAGGTATCCCCAAATAGATATTTCCGAAGGGGACGAGGTTGAGGTTGCCGTTTATACTCCCCCTATGTGGAGGCGGTTGGGTATAGAAAACACCTTTATGGCCTGCTACGTTAAAGACCTAACTAAGGGAAATGAATATATATTCCGCCGAGTATGTCCGAGGTTTTAATTTTTTTTTACTTTAAAAGGAAATCTTTATATTCTTTTCTGTAATATAAGCGTATAAAAGTTTTATTAGTCGGGCTAGTTGTATAGGTGTCCATGGCTCGATGCTAATTTCTTCTTCTTCTTCTTCAAATTTA
>JAADES010000001.1 GCA_013153315.1 Aquificota bacterium | reverse complement strand
CTAATACAAACTTTACCTCATGGAGCCCTTTGTGCGGAATTAGCCGCGATAGCGGCTTGTCCCCGTCCGCTATTCCTACGAATAAAGGCACTCTATAAACTACATAACCTTCTTTTTGAAATTCCTTAAATTTCTTCGCTAACTTTTTGTAGCCATATTTTTCGTAATAGGAAATTGCTTTTTCTATTTCTAATCCTATTGTTTTATTCTTTTCCTCTGCCAGCTTCACCGACAAATTAAAAAGCCTTTTTAAACCAGCGTATGGAGATGAAACTAACGAAATTGGACACGAAACTAACAAAATGAAATAGCCCACCCTTGATTAAAGCTCATTTGCGAACGGCTACATTAAATAAAGCTACAAATAGAGAATTAATTAAGAAGCTAAATATAAATATCTACACTTCTACATACTTCTACATTTAGCGTTAACCCTTAACCTTAGAGCGTTAACCTAACCTAAAGGTTAGTGCTATTGTAAGGTTAAGGTGCTATTGTAGGGCAGGCCTGCCGTTCTGTGTGTGTGGTAAGAAGCGTAAGAAAAAATTTTTTAAAAACAAAAAAAATTAGGAGAAAGCTAAAACGTAGAATTTGGCCTTATTTAACGCAAGAAAAGCGTTATTAGGCCTATAAGAAAAATAAATTTTAAATATATATTGCGGCGAAACTTGACATTAGCGGGAGCTGCATCACCAATAATTAAAAAGAAAGAAAAAGATTTTCCTACCCTATTAAGACTGAATAAGCGAACCGATTTTGAATATGGGTAGATATAGAGCCATAAGGATAACTCCAACAATACCACCGATAACCATCATCATCATTGGTTCTATCATTGAAATTAAACCATCGATGGTGGTTTTAACATCGTCCTCGTAAAAGTCGGCCAAAGATTCCAGCATGGCATCCAGCTGTCCGGTTTCTTCACCGATTTTAACCATTGCTATGAACATCTTGGGGAAACGTTTGGTTTTTTCCATAGCCTTCCAAAGAGGCTCACCCTGCATAACTTCCTGGCGGATTTTTTCCAAAGCCTCTTCGTAAATTACATTTCCCATAACCTTAGAAGAAAGTTCTAATGCCCTTTCTATAGATACGCCGGCGGAAAACAGGGTTGCAAAGGTTCTAGCAAATTTTGCCAATGCTCCTTTTTCAAAAAGAGCACCAAACATAGGCAGTTTTAACTTTAAAAAGTCTATAACCTTTCGGAAGGTGTAAATTTTTTTATACGCCATAACAAAGGCGACCACGAAACCTACCAAACCTATTAGAAATTGCAAAATGTAATGCTGCAACCAGTTGGAGGCATTTATAAGCATCTGGGTCATAAAAGGAAGCTGGGCTCCGAAAGATTGGTAGATTTGGGCAAAGGTGGGAACCAAAAAGTAAATAATACCCAATGTGATACCGCCGGCTGCTAAGGTTACAAAAGTAGGGTAAAAAGATGCCGATTTTATTTTGTTAATAATTTCTGCTATCCGTTGGTAGTATTCCGAAATTTTAAGGAAAATTTTGTCCAAAGCTCCCGTTTCTTCTCCCACCTCTACCATTCGAACAAAAAACTCACCGAAGATTTTTTTTCGTTTTTCCATTGCTTTGGAAAGGGACGTTCCTTCCCTAACCTCTTGGGCTATTTCCATTAGAGCTTTCTTAAGGACTTGGTTATCAATAGCGTCGGCAACCAATTCCAAGGCATCAACGATACCAACTCCCGCTGAAATGAGGGCTCCCAACTGTTTCGCCACTATCGATAAATCCTTGGAAGATACTCCACTTCCTATGGTTATGTTTAGGTTTATTTCCATTTGGAGGAGGCTTTTCTTCTCCCCCTTAGGTTGACTTTTTTTTGCCGTTTTAGTTTTTTCTTTTTTCTTTTTCCTCGATACGGGTTCTATACGAACTACTACCAACCTTTGTTGGGTTAATTTTTTAAAAGCATCCGAAGGGTCATTGGCTTCTATTGTTCCGCGGGTTCTCTTTCCTTCGGGTGTTAGTGCTACATACTCAAATACCGGCATCTAATTAAAAGTTAAACCTCAAAAGGAAGGCAAATAAATAAAACCTTGTTTAGGAAGAAGAATCTTAGAAATCTTCCGCAATGTGGGCTATTTGACTGTAAGGTATACCGAGTAATTTTGCCAATTCGGTGGGGTCGGGAGAATATCTTATTGCGTCCTCAAGGGTTATTAAACCTTCTTTGTAAAGCTTGGCCAGGGATTGGTTCATGGTTTGCATACCTGTCTGGGCCTGTCCACTCTGCATTAGGGAGTAAACCTGTTGAAGTTTGTTTTCTCTTATAAGGTTTCTTATTGCCTTGTTGGGAATAAGCAGCTCGTAGGCCAAAACCCTACCGCCTCCCACTTTAGGAAGCAATCTTTGGGACATAACCCCGGCCAAGGTAAAGGAAAGTTGTATCCTTATTTGGTCTTGTTTTTCCGGTGGGAATACATCCACTATACGGTTTATGGTTGAAATAGCGGTGTTTGTGTGCAAGGTTCCAAAGACCAGGTGACCGGTTTCGGCCGCTTTGAGGGCTGTTTCTATAGTTTCTACGTCCCTCATCTCACCAACCATTATTACGTCGGGGTCTTCCCTCAAGGCCGCCCTAAGGGCTTGGGTAAAGTTTGGTGCGTCGGTTCCTATTTCCCTTTGGTTGATTATTCCTTTTTTATGTTTAAAAAGGTATTCGATAGGGTCTTCGATTGTAAGCACGTGGTGGGGAAAATTGGTAAGAATATAGTCTATCATTGCCGCCAAGGTGGTTGATTTACCACTACCGGTGGGCCCTGTAACCAATACCAGACCCATGGACTTATGGCATAAATCTAATATCCTTTCGGGAAGTCCAAGCTTTTTATAGTCGGGTATTCCCGCGGGAAGGGCCCTGAAAACGGCCGCCACCGTTCCCCTTTGGTAAAAGGCGTTTACCCTGAACCTTCCCACCCCCGGCACACCGAAGGCGAAGTCCACCTGCCCGTTTTCTTCCAGTTCTTTACGGTAGCGTTCTTTCATTATGTCGAATATCAGCTTTTTGGACATATCGGGTGTTAGAACAGGAAAACGTTCCAATTCCTGAATTTTCCCATCTTTTCTGACTCTCGGCTTACTTCCTACCGTAATATGTATGTCGGAAGCACTTAATTTAACCGCCTCTTCAAGGATATCCGTTATATAAATGTCAAAGGTTGGCATTTCCATTTTAAACCCTCCCTTTTTGTTGTTCTGCGAAATCTATTTAAACCCTTAATTGGTCTTACATCTAAAATGTCAAAGAGGGAGGCTATTGTTGAAAGGTTTATTTAGTTCCCCGAAGGGGGTTTTTATTTTTAATGTTTCAATTAGCCGATAGCTATTCTACATTGGCAACCTGTTGGCGTATTTTATCTATAGCCGTTTTCATCTCTATGTTTAGAGGGAATAGGTCGGGAAGTTTATTTCCCATAGTGTTAGCTTCTCTTAGCATTTCTTGGGTTATAAATTCGAGCTTTTTCCCTATGGGGGAACCTTTTTGTAGTTCCTTTTTGAAGAGTTCTATATGACTTTTCAACCTTTGGATTTCTTCGTTGATATCCAACTTTTCAACAAGGAATTTTAATTCTTGGGTTACCACTTTGTTGGTTTCTATTTCCTGCAAAAGTTGTTTAGCTTTGTTTAATAACCTTTCTTTTGCGTTTTCTATTAATACCTGTGCCCTATTTTGGACTATTTCTAAAAGTTTTTCTAACTGGGAGAGGTTATTTTCTATATCCTTTCTTAGGTTCTCTCCCTCTTCAACTCGGCTTTTGAGGAAATCCTTTAAAGCTACTTGAAAGGTTCCTAAAAACATTTCTTTAAAACTTTCTGTGGTAAAGAGATTTTCTTCCTCCGGTTCGGGGTGGTAAAATCTTAGGGCCAGGTTAAGGACTAAATCGTCGGATATATTAAGTCCCAACTTTTTGGTGGAAAAAACTATTTGGTCAACAACCTCCCCGAGGTCTTCTATTCTCAATTTAGGTTTTACCTTTATGAGTTCCAAAGAAACATTAACCGATACCTGCCCGCGGTATACGAATTTTTTTATTAAATTCCTTAATTCTCGCTCATAAATAACCAACTCCCTGGGTAGTTTCATTGATATATCCAAACCTTTACCGTTAACCGACCTAATAATTACGGTTAGCTTGTAGGTTTCGGTTTTAAGGTAGGCTTTTCCGAAACCGGTCATACTCCTTATTTGTCCCTGCATGGTTTGCTTCCTCCTTAAGGTTTTTAATTTGTAGTTCCTTATTTGGACTACCTTAGGTTTCCGATTTCTTAAAAAGGTTTTAACCTTCTTGCTTTTAAAAAAGCTTGCACACAATAAGGAACTATGGCAAGGGAAATTCGTATAACCACCCCCCTAACGGACGAAGTTGTGGAACAACTCAGGGCGGGGGATAAGGTTTTAATTACCGGATACATATATACCGCAAGGGACGCAGCCCATAAAAGAATGGTGGAAGCTATTCAAAAAGGCGAGCCGCTACCCTTCGATGTTAAAGGGCAAATAATTTACTATGTAGGCCCCACCCCTCCCAAGCCGGGCGAAGTAATAGGTTCGGCGGGCCCCACAACCTCCACCCGTATGGACAGGTATGTAGAACCCTTATTAAAGTTAGGCCTCAAAGGTATGATAGGAAAAGGCTACCGCCAACCTTTCGTTAAAGAGCTTTTGAAAAAGTATAAAGCGGTCTATTTTGCCGCTGTGGGAGGTGTTGCCGCACTTTACAAAGACAAAATTAAAAAGGCAGAATTGATAGCCTACGAAGATTTGGGGCCCGAAGCAGTAAGAAGGCTATATGTAGAAGATTTCCCCGTCGTGGTGGCCTACGATATTTACGGGGGCGACCTCTTTGAGGAGGGTAGAAAGAAATACGCCCAGATTAACATTTAACCTTTGATGTTAAAAAAAAATCTTTTATTCCTGCTTTTGGTTCTTTGGTCTTCTTTAACCTTTGCCGTTCGAATAAAAGATATTGCCACCATAGAGGGTTTTAAACCAACCTACCTTATCGGTTATGGTTTGGTTGTTGGTTTAAAGGGCACCGGAGACGGGACTACCGTTAAATTTACCATTCAAAGTATCGCCAATATGCTCAAACGCTTTGGTATAACCATTGACCCCAACGCCCTAACTCTGCGAAATGTTGCCGCCGTTATGGTAACTGCAACCGTCCCACCTTACGCAAAAACAGGAATGAGGTTTGATGTAACCGTTTCCGCCATCGGGGATGCCAAAAGCATAGAGGGGGGAACTCTTTTAATGACACCTTTAAAAGGCCCTGATGGACAGATTTATGCAATAGCCCAAGGCCCCGTTACCACCAAGGGCTACGGTCAGGGTATGAACGCAAAAACTTATCCCAATGTCGGCGTTGTCATTAACGGCGGTATTATGGAAAGAGATTTGCCCTTTTATCTGGCGAGAAATTACGTAAATATATTGCTTAACAACCCCGATATAACCACCGCCTCCCGTATAGCAAGGGCAATTAACGAGCATTTTGGCAGGCGGTTGGCAGTTCCTATAGATAGTGCCACTGTAAGGGTAAAAATTCCCCCGATGACCAACCCTATTAATTTCCTATCCCAAGTTGAGCAGTTAGAAGTTCAGCCCGATATGCCTGCAACAGTGGTAATAGATAGCCGTTCAGGATTGGTTCTTTTCGGCGGCGATGTAACTATAAAACCGGCCGTGGTCTCCATAGAAGGCCTTACCGTCCGAATTAAAGAGTATGCTCCGCAGGCCATAGCCTACCCTACCCAGCCCGGTAATACCGTAAACCCGCCCCAAAATCCTGTTTTGATTAAAGACGAAAGAAGGAACTTAAACCCCATAAAAGGAACCACCGTCGGCGAATTGGTCAACAGTCTTAACGAAATTGGTTTAACCGCAAACCAGATTATAGCGGTGTTGGAGGCTCTGAAGAAGGCGGGAGCTCTCAACGCCCAAATAAAGGTGGATTAAGAGGAAAAGTCGCCGTAGCTCTTTAATTTATTGAAATTCATTCTTTGCCTATTTAGCTCTTCCCTTTTCTGTAAACCCAATTTTTCCAAATGAGACAACAATCTTTGGATTTTTTTTAGTTCCTCCGTAGTTAGGAGATTTTTTTCTATACCTTCCCTTATAAGGTCGGATAATTCTTTAGCCAACTTGGGGAGGTCGTCCCCTTTGTCCATCTCGAAGGAAGAGATAATCCTTTTACTCAGAAGGTCTATCTTCTGCATTAGCCCCCGGTCGGGTTTTTTGGAGAACTTGCTCCCATGCATCCCTCATCTCCGCTATTGCTTCTTTTAAATCTTTGTAAAGGTTTACGTCCTGCTTGGCTATAGCTTGGTCCAACTGTCTTAGGCAGATTAAATAAAATTGGTTTAAGGTTTTCGCCACATCTTTACCGTCACGGTAGTTTATTGTGCTGTTTAGATAGAGCAAGATTTCTTCCACTCTTTTGTTTAGATAACTTTCTTGGGAGGGGTTTGTGCATTTACCTTCTTCGTTGTAGAGCTTTATTATTTCGTCCAATAGCTCTTCCATCTTTTTATAGAGGGCTATGACGATTTCCACCGGGGAAGCGTTTTCCACCCAGTTTTTTAAATAAACTTCCTTAGGATTCTGATACATCAAAGTTCATTATAGTTTTTGGATTTTTCAATTTTATCAGGTAAAAATTTGTTTGGCTTTCCGATGGTTTACATCCTATAGCATTAACCCCGCCTTTACAAAAAGCTACCAAACATTGCGAATTTCGAATAGAAAAATATTGCCTTTTTAAGTCTACAATCGTAATCATATTAGTAAAAAACCAAAGGAGGGATTGAGATGTCTCAATTAAATCCACAAGAGCTGGAAAAGCTCCTTCAAGACCTTCAAAAGGAGGAAATTGAAAAGAAAACTCTCCTCGAAAAGTTGGGTCTAAAGGGAGACCCCTTGCAAGGTCTGGTAATGGCCACTTGGGGTTTCTTCATTGGTTTTGCGGCGGTTTCCCTTTACGGCCCGGTAGCAAAAAATCTTAAGGAGATTTTGGGACTTTCAGGTTTCCTATTGGGGCTATTAGTCGCGGCACCCAACCTAACGGGTTCACTACTAAGGATTCCTTTCGCGGCATGGGTCGATAAGGTGGGCGGAAAAAAACCCATGCTGGTGCTCTTATGGCTGTCGGTTATTGGAATGGCCGGTTTAACTATATTGCTCTTTACCTTCTACCCGAAATTGGAACCGTGGATGTATTGGTTAATTCTGTTGTTTGGATTCCTAAGCGGTTGCGGAATAGCCACCTTCTCCGTAGGAATTGCCCAAACAGCCTATTGGTTTCCACAAAAAGACCAAGGTAAGGCGTTGGGTATTTACGCCGGTGTGGGTAACTTGGCCCCCGGATTGTTTGGTATGGTGCTACCTTTCGCCTTGAAAGCTTTGGGATTGCCAACTTCCTACCTAATATGGTTTCTATTCCTCTTAATAGGAACCATCATCTATATGCTTTTTGCTAGGGACGCCTATTACTTCCAACTTATTGAAAAAGGTTATGACCCCGAAACTGCCAAAAAAATAGCCCGTGCATTGGGTCAAGAGCTTTTCCCTACCGGTAGCTTAATAGAGTCCTTAAAAATATCGGCAAAGAACTTTTTAACTTGGCTGTTGGTATATCTATATTTCGTATCCTTCGGCGGATTTTTGGCGTTAACAGGTTGGTTTATAGTCTATTGGGTAAACAACTACAACTTACCCGTTACCGAGGCCGGTATTCTAATGGCCGTAGGCTTCTCTTTGTTGGCATCGGTTATTAGAATTGTTGGTGGTTTTCTTAGCGACATTTTAGGCGGTGAATTGGTAGCCCTCGGAAGCTACGCTATAACCCTTTTGGGTGCATTTATTCTTATGGGAGCCCACACCTTCGGGATATCTCTTCTCGGAGAAATTCTAATGGGTATAGGTATGGGAACGGCCAACGGTGCAGTGTTCAAGTTGGTTCCCAAATATGTGCCCCATGCCACCGGTGGAGCTGCCGGTTGGGTCGGAGGATTGGGAGCCTTCGGTGGTTTCGTAGTTCCCCCAATCTTGGGAAAATTTGTAGATATCTACGGCAAAGTCGGTTATGCAAAAGGTTTTATTGTTTACGTGGTTTTGGCTCTTGTAGCAATTCTGATTTCGGCCTTTTTGCTCTACTTAGATAAAAAACGCAACTCTAACGCTTGATTCTTTCTTTTCTTCCCTTAGTTTTCTCCTAAAGAAAAGGAAATAAGGTTCTGGAAAGCTGGTAGACACCTACTCTATGCGTAGGCATATGCCTAAAGTCAAGCTCACCATTTTAATGGTGGGTAGTTGACAATCTTTTTTTATGAAAAAAAACAAACTAATTGCCGTTGTTGGCGGCGGCTGGTCATCCGAAGCCGAAATCTCCCGAAAAAGTGCTGTTGCTGTAGCAAAAGGACTAAAACGCTTAGGGTATAGAGTTGAGCTTTTAGAACTTACCCCCCATATAGCAATCCAACTTTTGGAACTCAAACCCAACCTTGTTTGGCCAACCCTCCACGGTAGCCCCGGAGAGGACGGAACCTTTCAAGGTTTGTTGGAAATCTTAAAAATCCCTTATGTCGGAAGCGGCGTAAAAACATCCGCCCTCTGTATGGATAAAGATTGGACTAAAAGACTGCTTTTAAGTTATGGTTTTAGAACTCCCAACTATTGGGTTATAACCAAAAACCAGAAACCTCCTTTGGAAAAACTATCCTTTCCCTTGGTAGTGAAGCCCGCAACCGAAGGTTCCAGTTTGGGGTTATACATAGTTCAGACCCAAAGGGAGTCAGAGAATGCTATAGAAACCCTTTTAGGAAAATTTGAAAAAATCCTTGTGGAGGAATTTATTTCTGGTAGAGAATTCACCTGCGGGTTTGCGGCAAACCAAATATTCACCCCTTTGGAGATTAAACCCAAAAGTGGAATTTATGACTTTAGGGCTAAATATACTAAGGGAGAAACCGATTTTTTACCTGTAAAAGAAGAAAAAATAAAAAACCAACTTCAGGAAATAACAAAAAAACTTAAAGAGGTTTTTGAACTTAAAGACCTGGCAAGGGTGGATTTTCGACTTTCCGAAGAAGGAAAGCTATACATTTTGGAAATTAACACCCTGCCAGGAATGACTGAAACAAGCCTCCTCCCTACAATGGCGAAGGAGGAAGGCTATTCTTTCGAAGAACTTTTAGAACTAATTTTGGCAAATTTAAATTTTTAACAAAAAACTCCAAAGCGGGGTGGAAAAATGGAAGAACAAACTAAAACCGGTAAACTACACGGGGGTGTATTGTTTACCCTGTTTATTAGCCTAACAGTGCTGCTTTTTTATAGTCCGGCCTTTGTAAGAACTTTTCCCCTATTTCAAATCCAAAAAGTGGAAATAAACATCAAAAACCCCGCTTTGGAGAAATTGATTAAAAGCACCCTTCGGAGGGATTTTTCCAACAATTGGTTATATTTGTGGCTTAACGAAGAAGAAGTTCAAAGAACTTTGGCAGCAAAAAGCTACGCGGCCGTTAAAAACCTAAACATAGATATAGACCCCTTTTCCCGTAGTGTGGAAATAAAAGTTAAACTTCGCCAACCGGTGGCTAAAATTTTAGGAACTCCCTACTATATTGCTTTAGATAATGTTCTTGTAAAAAAGAGCCCCTATTTGGGAAACATTAATACAAAACTCTATTTGGAAGATACTTCTTTAGTTCCCAAAGCAGGAGAAAAATATTCTAAAATTCGCTTTGACCGCCTAATAAATGAGCTATTAAAGCTGAACCTATCCTTGGTAAAAGTAAACAAGGAAAACCTTGTATTGGAAGGAAAAGATTTAAAGGTAGTTTCCAATTTGGATACAGAAATTCCTACGCTCCTCGAAAAGGTTCTATTGATAGAAAAGCTTTATCCCAGCAGGGCTATGGAGGTGGATTTTAGAAACCATAAAATGGTTTCAATAAAAATTTACAACCGAGGAGAGTAAAAATGGAATCCACCGTTGGGATTGTTGATATAGGTAGCTATTCAATAAAGGCGGCCATAGCAAAGATAGGCAATTTTGAAATAGAAATATTAGGATTTGCTGAAGAAAAATCCAAAGGTATAAATAAAGGAAATATAGTAAAAGCTTCTACGGCCAGAACGGCCGTGTATAAGGCTATTAAGCAGGCAGAAAGCCAAGCCGGCGGAATTCAACCTTCCTATTATTATGTTCTAATTTCAAACCCCCATACCAAAAGCTCCAACGAAAAGGTTTCTCTGGAAATCTCCCCCACCCCCATAGAGGTTGAACCCGAACATTTGGAAAAACTTAAGCAAGCGGTAAAGGAAAAAGTTTCCGAAGAAAGTTTCACCATAATACACCTAATTCCACGCTATTACCTTCTGGACGGCGAAAAATTCTACGAACCTCTGGAAATGATAGCGTCCAAAATAGAAGCTGAATATCACGTAATAAAGCTTCCTCTACTAACAGCAAAAACCGTAGAGAAATTACTTAGAAGCGTCGGAAAAAAAACAAAAAGAATTTTATTTCCTCCCCTAATGGCCGCCGAAGGTTGCTTAGAAGAAGAAGAAAAAGAGCTAAACAAACTAATAATAGACCTGGGACACACCACCACCTCCTATGTTTACTATTCCGAGGGCAGCCCCTACCTATCCGGCGTTTTACCAATGGGTGGAGCCGAGATAACTTTAGACATATCAACCCATTTCCAAATTCCATTGACCGAAGCCCAACAGTTAAAAGAAGAAGTGGGCTATGCATCCCCTACGGTTGTTGAAAATCCCGACGAAGAAGTTGTAGTTAAAAACCGTGAAGAAAAGGAAATTTCCATTAACATAGGAGAACTGGCGGCCGTTATAGAAGCCCGTATAGGCGACATTTTGGCTACCGTCTTGGAAGAAATATATAAAAAAGGCGTAAATATAGAAACGGATATTGAAGAGATAGTTTTAGTAGGTGGCGGTGCCAACCTCAAGGGACTAAAAGAATTTCTAAAGGAAACTATAGGCCTTCCCGTAAGAAAAGGCATTCCCTACGATGTTAATAGTCTTTACGGCGAAAAATTGCTAAATCCTACTTACGCAGGTTTAATCGGTGCCGCCCGCTTTCTAAGCAATATCTGGGAAGAAGAAGAAGCCGACAACTCACCATTTAAACTCTCCCCTCCTAAAAAGGAAGAAATTCCTCCGGAGGCCGATGCGGCTATAGGGCAAATTATGGAAGAACACAAAAAAAGTAAGGACAGTTTCCTTAAAAGGCTTTTTATTAATTTAAAAAATCTCTTTTCGGGGGAATAAAAAATGAATCCAACCGTTATTAAAGTTATAGGAGTGGGCGGTGCCGGCTGCAATGCCGTCAACCGCATGGTAAAGGACGGAATTGAAGGTGTTGAAGTTTATGCCATAAATACCGATGTCCAACACCTGAGTTTGTTGGATGTTCCCAATAAAATCCAAATAGGGGAAAAAATAACCCGCGGTTTGGGGGCCGGTTCCAAACCGGAAATAGGGGAACAAGCTGCACTGGAGGATATTGAAAAAATCAAAGAAATAATTCAAGACGCCGATATGGTTTTCATAGCGGCCGGCTTGGGCGGCGGGACAGGAACAGGAGCGGCTCCGGTTATAGCTCAAGTCGCCAAAGATATGGGAATATTGACCGTTGCTGTCGTTACAATGCCTTTCCGCTTCGAAGGCAAACAAAGAATGGAAATAGCCAAACAGGGATTGGAAAGAATAAAACAGACAACCGACGCTTACATAGTGGTTCACAACCAACGCCTGTTGGAAATGGACGCTTTGAACCTGAAACTCTCCGAAGCCTTCAAAATGGTTGACGAAGTTTTATCCAAGGCGGTTAGGGGTATCACCAAGGTAGTAGTAGAACCCGCCTTAATAAATATTGACTTTGCCGACGTTCAAACAGTTCTTAAAAACGGGGGGCTTTCCCTAATAGGACTGGGCAGTGCTTCCGGAGAAAACCGCATAGAAGAGGCTATTAATCAAGCCATTAGGTCGCCCCTACTCGAAGGCGAAAGCATCAGCGGAGCTTCCAAGCTCATAGTGACCTTCTGGGCGGACGAAAACATAACTCTGGCCGACCTGGACTACGCTATGCAAAAAATCGAAAACGAATTGGCCGCAGACAACTTGGTTGTTTTCGGTGCTACTTTGGTTCCCGATACCGATAAGTTTGAAGTAACCATAATAGCCACCGGTTTTGAGGATGACACTCCTCCCCGTCGAGAACTCGGAGCGGGAAGAATTCGTAAACTTGCCGAGAAAAAAGAGGTTTCTAAACCTGCTATTCCTAGCCCTCAGGAGCCCGAAAACAAACCTACACCCTCTTTTACTAAGAAAGAAGAAACAAAGACCGAACCTTTAAATCCCATTTTGAGAAGATTAAGAAGGTTAAGATAAAAAGCTTCTTTTTTAATTTTTTTGTCTTTAACAACGACTTCCCGTCGGGCCGCTGCATTCTTTGCAAGGTTCTATATATTCAATATCAAACATTATTTTCAATCCCAGTTCTTCAAACCAAGGTGTAATGTTTTTTATAGCTTTTACTTTAAACATGAAATATTTTTCAAAAATTTCCTTCATCCAGTGGGCCCACCTTCCCTCTTTGTAGAGGACTTTATTTCTCGGAGGAATTACCGGGTCGGCCAATACAAAGAAACCTTTATCTCCAAAATCGGCTATACATATTGCGGGTAGTTTAGGGGCTACCTTTTCAGGAATATTTTTAATGTCGTTATAGATATTGTGGGCTACGGCCACCGCCATACCTTCTATCATTTGTCCGGTTTTGGGAGTTCCTGTAGGTATGGGAGTTTTTTGAACGGGTGGTATTGCTACACAAACACCAACACCGTAAATATTGGGATAGTCGGGAACATACATACAACGGTTGGTTTTTACAAACCCTTTGGGGTTTGCCACTTTATCGCCGGCCGATTTTATAACATCGGGCCCTTCAAAGTAGGGCATTAGCATGGTTAGCTTGCTTTCCAACTGGATAGTTTTCTTCTCCTTTCCATCTTCGTCGCAGATAGCAAATTCCACATAATCTTTTCCAACTTTCTTAACTTTAGCGTTGGGGTAAGTCCATATGGTTTTTTCCATAGTTATATCTTCCAAATACCTTTTGGAGGGCCCTATTCCTCCCAAGCCTGCATAACCCAAATAGGGTTCGGAAGTTACTATGTTCATATCCACTTTGTGGCGAATATGATGCTTCCTTAGACGGTAATCCAACATAAAGGCGAACTCATAGAGTGGGCCAAAGCAAGAAGTCCCCGGAATGGAACCTACAACCACCGGGCCGGGATTTTTTATTAAATCATGAACCGCTTCGCGTGTTTCCAAAGCGTGTTCCAAATTACATATGGAGTAAATTTTTGCCCCTTCTTCTATTTCAACTGTGGGTTCCCACTTCAGTTTAGCTCCCGTTGCAAAAACCAAATAGTCGTATTCCAAAACTTGGCCGTTTGCGAGCTTTACCTTTTGGGTATCGGGGTCTACTTCTTCCGCTTTGGAATGAATAAATTGAATATTCCTTCTGGGTAATATTTTGCCCAGTTCAGCCTGAATTCCTTTAGGGTTTTTATCTAATACGGCAACGTGGGGAAGCGAGGGGGTAAAGGTAAATTTGTCCCTATCGGATACCAAGACTATATCTAAGTTTTTCATTAGATGTCTTAACGCGTAAGCGGTGGCTACCCCTCCTACACCTCCCCCGACAATGACTACCCTTTTTCTGGAAGAAGCCATTTTTAAACCTCCCGAAATAGTTGAAAAAATTCGTTTATGCGAATATTCTCAAACTTTTTAATTACTTACCAATTCGGAATTAATGTCAAAAAAATAAGCTAACGCTTTCTTTCAAAGGAGATTTTCAAAAAGTTCTATAAGCTCGATAGGTCTAACCGAAGAACGGCACAATTCTGTTTTGTTTTTACATTTTTTTGGGTTAGGAGAGCAGGGATGACATTCTAAACCCAGAGGTTCGAAATAAAAACCTATACGGGGATAAAATCCGTAATAGGCCGAAGTTGCACAGTAAACGGTAAAAGCGGGAACATTTACAGCGTTTGCTATGTGGGTAGGGGCACTATCGTTGGTTAAGACAAACTCCGAAAGTTTTATTATGTGAATCAATTCCCTCAAGGAGGTCATTCCAATTAGGTTTTTGACATATTTGGGTTTTCTTACAAAATTTAAAACCTCCTTGGCGGTTTCTAAATCTTGAGTAGTCCCTGTAAGGACTATATTAAAACCCTTATTTATCAGGTAGTTGATAGTTAACCCAAAATTTTTAGGTATCCATTTTTTTAACCTAAAGTTGGCCCCCGGGGAAACCACCACAAAGGGTTTTTCCAATCCGAACTTTTTTTGGACTTTTTCTATCTCTTCCCTTTTTAGGGCTATATGTAAACTTTGAGTGAAAATTTTTAGTCCAAGAACCCTAAGAAGTCGTTGGTTTCTTTCCACCTCGTGGATATCCCATTCATGTTTTGCCCTTTTGGTGTATAGAAAAGAAAATTCCGCCTTGTCGAAGCCGACCCTCTCTTTTATTCTTGCCAAAAAAAGGGATAAAGAGGTTCTTAAACTCCGATGGGGAGAAATAGCCAAATCGAACCCTTTTAGTTTTTTTATGATTTCCCGATTTTCCTTTAAAGTTTTGTTAAAAGGGATTATTCTTAACCAAGGTAAGTCAAAAAATAAATCTTCCGCAAAAGGACGGGCCACCAAAAAAATTTCCTTATCGGGAAAGTTTTTATGAAGGTTTAACAAAAGGTTGGAGGTTAAAACCAAATCGCCCAAAAAGGCGGTTTGCCATACAACAATTTTTTCCATCGGTGGTGGTTATCTATTTTGGCAAAGCCGATAATGGGATTTTTAATTTTTCCACGAAATCAAATTGTCTAAATTTAAATCTATGTCGGGTGAAAGTTCTTCCGATGTTGGAACAAAATTCTACCCTCCTAAAGAGGAACTTATTAAGGAGCTTTTAAGACTAACCGATAACCACCCATTGGTTGAAAAAGCTATCAAATTTGCCGACGAAAAACACGAGGGTCAAACCCGAAAAACAGGAGAACCTTATATTGTTCATCCCCTATCGGTGGCTATTAAATTGGCCGAAATGAAAATGGATATTCCCACCGTTGTGGCTGGGGTTTTGCACGATGTCTTAGAAGATACCGAGGCCACCGAAGAGGAAATAGAAAGGGAATTTGGCGAAGAAATTTTAAAATTGGTTCGGGGTGTTACTAAACTGGATAAGCATAAATTCCGTTCCCAGGACGAAGCCCAGGCGGAAAATTTTAGGAAATTGCTTCTTGCGACCGCCGAAGACCCTCGAGTTTTAATAATTAAATTGGTAGACCGTTTAGATAATATTCGGTCTTTGAGTATTTTCAGAAGGGATAAGCAAATTAGAATAGCCCGCGAAACTTTATTGGTATATGCTCCCTTAGCCCACCTTCTGGGTATGTGGGATATTAAATCCCAACTTGAGGATATCTCTTTTAAATATCTCTACCCTTCGGAGTATGAAAAAGTACGTTCCTTCGTAGGAAAAGCCCGTAAAGAACTTGAGGAGTATCTCAAAAAATACATAATTCCCCCCTTAAGGGAAATATTGGATAAATACCAAATAAAGGGAGAAATAAAATATCGAACAAAACACCTTTACAGCATTTGGGAAAAAACTAAAAGAAAAGGCATCCCTTTGGAGGAAGTTCACGATATTTTGGGGGTTCGAATAATAACCGATGATGTAGCCCAGTGTTATACCGCTTTAGGTCTTATACATCAACTTTGGAAACCTGTAGCAGGAAAATTTAAAGATTACATTAGCACCCCCAAACCTAACCTTTACCAATCATTGCACACTACCGTTGTAGGGCCTAAGGGGCGTTGGGTGGAATTCCAAATACGAACTTGGGATATGCATCTAATAGCAGAAAAAGGAATAGCGGCCCACTGGGCTTATAAAGCAGGAAGGAAGGCCGATATATCGGAGCAAAAACTGGTATCCGCCCTTAGGGATTTGGTAGAACGCCTCCAGAATGCCGACTACGAAGATATAAAAGAAATTTCCGAAAGTCTACGCCATGAGTTGGAGAAACAAATATTTGTTTACACTCCCAAGGGTGATGTTATTTCTTTACCTAAAGGTGCAACTCCCGTCGACTTTGCATATGCTATTCATACCGAAATAGGAAACCATTGTGCCGGTGCAAAAGTAAACGGTCGTTGGGTTCCCTTAGATTATCAACTTCAAACGGGGGATAGGGTGGAAATAATAACCTCTCCCAATAAAAAACCTTCCCCCGAATGGTTGAAATTTGTAAAAACCACCAAAGCACGGCAAAAAATTAAACATTTTCTAAAGAAGGAAATAGAAAAAATCCACTATCAAAGGGGAAAAGAAATTTGGCACCGTTTGGAGAGGAAATACAATCTAAACCTCCACGAGGTTTTAGAAAAAATCCGCAAAACGGAAAAAGAATTCTTTATCCAGCTGGGGAGCGGAAAACTTACCGAAAAATGGGTATTGGGAATATTAGGTAAGGAACTTAAAAAGGAAGGAACCGAAGAAAAACACCCTCCTGCGGGGGTTCTATCTTCCAAAGAATTAAGAGGAATAGCCTATCGGTTGGCTAAATGCTGTTATCCCTTACCCGGCGAAGAAGTCAAAGCGGTGGTTTCCAAAGGCGGGCTGGTTATCCATTCAAAAAATTGCCCCAACTTAAGGAATGTTGAAAAAGTATCTCCCGAAAAAGTTTTAACTATTAAATGGGAAGAAGGAGGGGTTTACCCTGTTAAACTCCGAATTTTGGCCAAAGATAGAATAGGCCTTGCGGGGGATATTACCCTAACTTTTGCCCGAAAGGGAATAAATATTCAGAACATAAATAGCTCCTCCCAGGGAAATTATGCAGTTTTTGACATAGTTGGGTTATTTAAAAATACCGACCAACTTAGGGATTTTATAAATGAACTAAAAAAAATCCCCCAAGTGGAAGATGTAAAACGTTTAATTAATGCTTAAATCAAATTTTCAACTTTATTTTTGATTTACCTCAACTTTAAACAATTGCTAAAGTTTTTCAAAATCCTAAAATTCCCAAAGTATGATGTGGAACCAGTATCCTCAAGAGCAGGTAGCCGCACAGGTAAAACAGAGCCTTTTTGTGCGGACTATGAACTATACTGCCCTTTGGACGGTCTTGTATGGCATTTTCGTAGCCCTTTTAATCGGAACAGGGCTAGACCGCGTATTCGGAAATCCTATTGTCTCTTTGATTTTGGTCTTCATGGTAATGGGTGCCAGCTTCTTTATTAGAGACCCTATAAACGCCTCAAAAGCGGCACTGGCGGCCTATGGAGTCTTTACATCTTTTGCTCTGGCGGCGGTAAGCTCTCTGTTAATCCACTATGTGGCCTACTACAAAAGTTCTATCCTTATAGCGGCCTTGGTGACAACTTTCCTTATTTCGGGGGCAACTATATTGGCGGCCCGCACGGTGAAAATTTCCGAAGATAAGTCCCAAGCGATAGTTAAATTCCTAATCATTGTAGGAATAGCGGCCTTCATAGCCAGCATAGTAAACCTCTTCTTAAAATCGGGAATCTTTGGTCTAATTATTGCCATCATCTTCCTCATATGGTCGGTGGCCGCTTTATTCATTACTATTAACCAACTCGACCAAATAGAGGCCCTGGTGGGCGACAATCCCGAAATTTTGGACAAATTGGCCCTTTGGGAATCTGTCGGCGTGTTTATTATGTTCTACAACATTTTCATTTCTCTACTCGAAATATTGCTCTCCCTTATGGGAAGCAATGAAGAATAAACCCCTTAAGTTTTTTATTTATCCTTCTTAATCCTTATCTCCTATCTTCCAACAAAAGGAATTATTTTCCTTTCACCTTAAAAAGGAAATCCTTTTCTTTTAAAACCTTTAATGTAAAGGTTCTAACAAATCTAACTTTTGTAGGATAATTGAAAGACTTAAACTCCACCCAAAGGAGGTAAATATGGCAAAACTAAATTTGAGGGATATAAAAAGAAAAATCCAAGGTTTGAAAAATACCAAAAGAATAACCCACGCAATGAAACTTATAGCGGCGGCAAAGCTGAAAACTGCCTACGAAGCCGCCGAATTATCCCGTCCCTATGCTGAGAAGCTCTACGAAGTAATAGGGAGATTCGCCGCCCACATCGACCCCGCCATACATCCCCTATTTGAAGTAAGGGAAGAAATTAAGAATGTAGATATTATCCTCATTACCGCCGACAGAGGCCTGTGCGGTGCCTTTAACTCTTCCATAATCAAATACACAGAGAACAAAATTGAAGAGTTATCCCAAAAAGGGATAAAAGTTCACTTGCATCTAATAGGAAGGAAAGGAGTTCAGTATTTTGAAAAAAGACCTTACGACGTGGTAAATAAATTTGACCATGTATTCAGAAAAACAATAGATTTTTCCGCAGTCAAAACTGTAGGAGAAAGTGTCAAAGAAAGATTTCTTAAATGGGAAACCGATAAAGTTATCCTACTCCATAACCAGTTAAAAACAAAAACCTCCTATTTTGTTAACGAAAAAATATTTTTACCATTGGCCGAAATAATAGTCGAAGGCTTGGAAGAAGAAAATCCCAATATAGTTTACGAGTTGGAAGTTAAGAACATAGAAAGCTTTATTGAAAACTTACTCCAAAGATACCTTAATTATCAGCTTTACAGTGCAATGTTGGAATCCAATGCCGCCGAGCAAGCGGCAAGAATGATGGCTATGGAAAATGCAACCAAAAACGCCGAAGACGCTATCAAAAAATGGACCCACGCTTACAACTTTGCCCGTCAAGAATCTATTACTAACGAACTTATTGATATCGTTAATGCCGTTGAAGCTCTCAAGCAATCTGGCTAAAAATTT
This sequence comes from Aquificota bacterium, assembly GCA_013153315.1. GTDB lineage: Bacteria > Aquificota > Aquificia > Aquificales > QOAS01 > QOAS01. Next base: position 2,056 of record JAADES010000001.1, on the reverse strand, counting down.
GCTCTTAAATATAAAATTTTCCTTTTTAACTAAACCCTGTGGAGGTATATAAAAACATGGCAGAAAATAAAGAAACTCTAAAAGGAAAAATAGTTCAGGTTTTAGGTGCGGTTGTAGACGTTGAATTCGATACAGACCAGCTTCCTCCCGTTAGAGATGCACTAAAAACCATAAGAAAAGGATTAGACGATAGGGGAAATTGGATAGAGGAAGAACTCTATTTGGAAATAGCCCAGCATATAGGAGATAAAAAAGTAAGGTGTATTGTTCTAGGGCCTTCCGAAGGTTTGGTAAGAGGTCAAGAAGTTGAATGGTTAGGAGGCCCCTTGAAAGTGCCCGTAGGCCCTCCTACATTGGGAAGAATTTTCAATGTATTAGGAAAACCCATAGATGAAGCCGGCCCAGTTGAAGCAGAAGAGTATTGGCCTATATTCAGACCTGCCCCCGCCTTAACCGAGCAGTCCACAGAGTTCCAAATATTGGAAACAGGTATCAAAGTTATAGACCTGTTGGTTCCCATACCTAAAGGTGGTAAAGCGGGACTGTTCGGAGGTGCGGGAGTTGGTAAAACCGTTCTAATTCAGGAGCTTATCCACAACATAGCCAAATTCCACAAAGGTTATTCAGTATTCATCGGGGTGGGAGAAAGAACCAGGGAAGGAACCGACCTATGGCTCGAAATGAAAGAATCGGGAGTTCTTCCCTACACAGTTATGGTTTATGGACAAATGAACGAACCCCCCGGTGTTAGGTTCCGTGTGGCCCAAACAGGTCTAACAATGGCGGAATATTTCCGTGATGTAGAGAAAAGAGACCTGCTGGTATTTATAGACAATATCTTCAGATTCGTTCAGGCGGGTGCTGAAGTTTCCACTACATTAGGAAGATTGCCTTCTCAGGTTGGTTATCAACCTACCCTAAACAACGACGTTGGTGAAGTTGAGGAAAGAATTACCTCAACCAAAGATGGTTCGCTAACATCCTTCCAAGCGGTATATGTTCCTGCCGACGATATTACCGACCCTGCACCTTGGTCTATATTCGCCCACTTGGACGCCTTTGTAGTTTTAAGCCGTAGGTTGGCAGAGTTGGGTATATACCCCGCAATAGACCCGCTGGAATCTTCTTCGAAATTCCTAGCTCCCGAATTTGTAGGAGAAGAACACTATAAAGTGGCAATGGAAGTTAAGCGAATCCTACAAAGATACAAAGAACTCCAAGAAATAATTGCGATTCTCGGAATGGAAGAACTATCCGACGAAGATAAAGCGATTGTTGCCAGAGCTAGAAGATTACAAAGATTCCTATCGCAGCCTTTCCACGTAGCAGAACAGTTTACAGGTATGCCGGGTATTTATGTAAAACTTGAAGATACCATTAGAAGCGTTAAAGAAATCCTAACAGGTAAATACGACCATCTCCCTGAAATGGCCTTCGCTTACGTTGGAACTATTGAAGATGTCATCAAAAAAGCAAAAGAAATGGGAGCGAAAGTATAAATTTCTTTTTTGCTGATTGTGCTCTTTTAGTTGTTCGCTCTTTTCCATTTTTCAGAATTTCTAAAATTTCTTTTAACCAAAAAGCGGAAAGCTTGCTTCTATGTAGAAAAAGCCCATATTTCTCTTATTACCTCTTGACAAAATCAATTTCGAGAAATAAATTAGAAATTTTCCGTTTACAGGAAAGGCTCTTTTAATTTACCAAGCAGGACGCCAAAAGAAAAACGGACAATAACGTTGGAAAGAAATTCCTCGACACGGGTTATTAATGAAAAAGAGAAAGCGCAAAAAGGCGTTGACAAAAGAAAAAGAATGGATAAATTAAAAATGTTGCCTTTGCGGAATGGATTCTTTAAAAAACACCTTAAAAAAGGTCTTGACAAAAGAGAAAAAAGGATTAAATTAAAAATAATGCCCTTGAGGAAGGGTGGCTCCTTGGCAACTGAATAGGGAAGGTTCCACCCTCAGAAGTGAGGTGGCGCAAATAGTTCCCCTACGAAAAAAGTTAAGTAAGAAGAGTTTGACCCTGGCTCAGCGCGAACGCTTGCGGCGCGCCT
>JAADES010000034.1 GCA_013153315.1 Aquificota bacterium | reverse complement strand
AAATTCCCCAAAGCAACCCCCGCCTACTTCAAAACCGTTCAAGACAAAATAAAACAAATTGTAGAGAGCGGGCAGTTGGGTATTTTTGCACCCGCCGACTGGTGGAACCACCCCGACTATAAAAAGCTACCCCCCGAAGTTCACCTAATGGCAATAGCCCACTATCTTGAGATGCTCGATACCCAAAGGGAATTGGTAATTCCCCACGTTGTATTCGGTGGAAAGAACCCTCACCCCCACTATTTGGTAGGAGGAATGAACTGCTCCATCTCTATGAATGACGGAAACGCCCCCGTAAACGCGGCAAGGTTGGGATTGGTTCAAACCGCGGTAGAAATAGGCCTGGACGCTATTAACTACTTCTATCTACTCGACCTAATAGCTATAGCCGACATCTATCTAAACAAACATAAATGGTTCTACGGCGGCGGTTTAGCCAAAGAAAGAGTATTGGACTTTGGCGACTTCCCCGACGAACCCTACAGCGACGCCAGCAAAACCGGCGACTTTTGGAAGAAAATTCTTTACCACTCCAACGGAGCGGTTTACAACTTCAAAGAAGGTTGGGAAAAAGCTAAATACGAAGAATTCAACAAAGATAGCATTAAAGATGTAGCCGAATACGTTCAGCACTCCTTCTACCACTACACAGTAGGAGATAACAAGCCCCTACATCCTTGGGAAGGCCAAACCATTCCCGCACCCGAAGATGTGCCCCCCACACCTTGGAAATTCCTCGACCCCAGCAAGAAATATTCCTACTCCAAAACCCCCGTATATAAAGGAAAAACCCACGAAGTGGGCCCCCTTGCAAGATACATAATCACCTACGTTGCGGTAAAACAAGGACACGTTAAACCCTCCTTTGTAGATGAAATGGTCGTTAAACAAATTGATATGGTTTCCGAAATACTCGGCCTACCTCCCGAAAAATGGATGCTCTCCACCGTAGGAAGAACCGTAGCCAGAGGATTGGAAGCCCAAATGGCGGCAAACCTAAACAGCTACTTCCTCAAAAAACTTTACGACAACATCAAAGCCGGCGATACTCAGGTTGCAAACAACGAAAAATTTGACCCCGCTACATGGGGCCCCGGTATTAAAAAAGGTGTTGGATTTGCAGCGGCACCCAGGGGTGGATTGTCCCACTGGATAGTTATAGACGGCAGAACCATTAAAAACTATCAAGCTATAGTTCCCACCACATGGAACGTTGCACCCCGTATTAAAAACGAATACGGCGAACAAAGGGCGGCCTACGAAGCTTCCATGCTAGACACCGAAGTAAAAGTTCCTACCCAACCGCTAGAAATTCTAAGAACAATCCACTCGTTCGACCCCTGCTTGGCGTGTGCAACCCACATTTACAACACCGAAGGTGAAGAACTTTATCAATTCAATGTAAATTCCGCTTGTGCCGTTTAACCCCTTTCCTCTTTTCCTTCTTTAAAAAGGAGGTAAAGCCATGGTGGCAGATGTAGTAAAAAAAACCTTTTATAGGTTCTATTTATTCCAACCCGGACTTAGATTGTGGCACTGGGTGCAATTTTTGGCCATATTGGTGCTATTCTTTACAGGGCTCTACATTGGTGACCCCTTCTTTATTGGCTCCGTAGGTTGGGACGCTACCCAAGCCCCCGCCCACGATTTGGCTATGGGTTGGGTTCGTTTGGTTCACTTTGCGGCCGGTTATGTGTTGTTATTTGGTTTTCTCTACCGAATTTTCCTAATTTTTACTAAAAAATCCCACTTCTGGTTGATTATTCCCAAATTCTGGAAGCCCTGGTTCTGGAAAGGTATTTTCGAGGTTGTTCTCTTTTATGCGTTAATTAAAAAATCCCACATTCCCTTGATAAGAAATCCCCTAGCAAGGACAGCCTACCTATTTGTTTTGGGGTTGATACTGTTCGAAATTTGGACAGGTTTTGCTATGTATGGAATGTCCGACCCCGACGGTTTTTGGGCTAAAACCGTAAGCAGCTGGACTTTACCCCTCTTTGGTGGAAATGAATATAACCTCCACTTTTGGCACCACGTTGTAGCTTGGATTATTGCTATATTCGTAATAGTTCACGTCTATATGGTGTTCTTCAACGACTTCCTGGCCAAGGAAGGGGAACTTTCTTCTATGGCCTCCGGTGTTAAATACTTCCCCGAAGGCCACTTTCCCGCCGACTGCGAAGATGTAGCCGACCCCAAAGAGTGTGAGAAATTAAAAAGGGATTAACCTTTTTAGGTTTTTTATCTTTCTATTTCTTCCTTCCAAAGGATTTTTCTATCAGTCCGAAATAAGGAAGGATAAAAATTATTTAATATTTTTGGAAGCAATCATTAGTTTCCTTGCGGTATCGGCTATAAGTTTGCTGTAAAACTCAAACTTCAGGTGGAATACTTTTTCACAGTCCCTAAAGGGGTAGACTTCTATTTCTTCCTTCATTTCCTTTAAACGGTTAAAAGCCCTTTTGAACACCTTAAGGTCTTCCTCCAGTTCAGGGGGAATTTGTCTTCCTTGGAAGATATTGTCTATAACCATATAAACCTTTAGGGCGTCCTTATAAAGTTTTTCCTGCCTCTTTAAAAGTCTTTGTTTAATTTCGGGCGGGCAGCCGGTCTCTTCTTCCTCTTCAATTTTAAATCCACCCGGAAGGAGGGGCTCCTCTTCCTCCTCTTCTTCCTCGTAGGGTTTGCGTTCTACGGTAGTTTTCTTTTTGCCTTTTTTGAGCAATATTAGTGCTACCACCAATGCCCCAACGGCTACCGCCGCCCCACCGCCAACGAGCAGAAAGCTATCCATTAGCCATTTATTCTAATGGGCCGAATTTAATTTGACCAGAATGTGCAACAATACTGTAGATAACAATTTTGTTAGCTCTTCTTCGGCGTTCAGTATAAGTATATTTTCCTTTTCCTTTGCAAGGTTTAAAAAACCTTCCCTGACCTTTTGAAGGAATTGCAATTTTTCAAACTTTGTTTTTTCACCGCGGGTTTTGTTTATTCTTTTCAGAGCCTTTTGAGGGTCTATATCCAAGATAAAAACAATATCGGGTTCCAAACCTTCGGTGGCCAAGTTATTTAGTTTTTCCAACTTTTGGAGATTTAAACCTTTACCGAACCCTTGGTAGGCCAAAGTTGAATAGTAATACCTATCGCAGACAACAATATAATCTTTCTCCAACGCAGGTTTAATTACCTTTAGCACATGCTCCCTACGGTCGGAAAGAAATAAAAATACTTCGCTCCAAGGGTCGAGGTTTTTGGAAAGTATAACTTCCCTAATTTGGTTGTCGAAGGGTTCTTTTGTCCACACGGCGGTAAGACCTTTTTTATTTAGTTCCTCCACAAGGAGCTTGGAAAGGGTCGTTTTCCCGCTTCCGTCTATTCCTTCAAAGACAACAAACATTTTTCTTAGAAGATACTCCAACCTCGGGAGTTTGAAAAATAAAAAGGTATGTCGCAGAAAATAATAATCTTCGACGTTGACGGGGTAATTATAGATGTTTCCAAAACCTACCATGTGGCGATAAAAAAAACCGTTGAAAGTTATTTAAATAGAGAAATCCCCTTGGAGGAAATAAAAAAATACAAGTTCGACTTTGGTATTAACAACGATTATTATGCTTCCTACGCCATAATAGCCCACCTAAAGTATGGTGTCCCTTACGAGGAAATTAAAAAACTTTCAAAAGAGTGTAAAAATGCGGTAGCCGACTGTTTAAAACAAAAATACAACCTTCCCCTTACGGTGGAGGAGGTAACCCAAACCTTTATTAGGTTTTTTGACCAAATAAAGGACGACGAAGTTTTACTTATAGAGCCCTTTGTTTTTGAGTGGTTAAAAAGAAAGAAATACAAGTTGGGGGTTTTAACCGGGCGACCTAAAACCGATGTGGAATATTCCTTTAAAAAATTTAACCTTCTGGACAAGTTCGATGTAATTGTTCACGATGACACTTTAAGCGATGTAAGTTTAAAAAAGCCCAACCCCTACGCACTCAAATATACCCTCGACCTTCTGGGGGCTAAAAAAGAAACCGAAAAATACTATATAGGGGACACCATTTCCGACCTAAATATGGCAACCGAATATAAAACCAAATACCACGATAGGAACCTGACCTATATTCACTGCAATTTTACGGAGGAACACAAAAGGAAAAACCTTAAGGGGGACATAACCTTCTACCACCCCGAGGAGTTAAAAAATTTCCTGCTGGAGATTTAACACTTCCAGGAATTGTTCCATTTTGCAACCGCGGGAGCCTTTTATTAAATAAACTGCCCCTTTTCGGGGATGGTCTCTTTTTTTCAAAATCTCAAAAAGTTTTTCCTTTTTATCGCTCCAAAAAACGGGTTTACTTTTTATTACCTCGGCGGCGTATCTTGTATATTCCCCGTATAGGTAAACTTCGGTTATTGGAAGTTCCTCCAGAAGTAAACCCAATTTTTTATGTTCTTTCACCGTTAGGATTCCCAATTCCAACATATCCCCCAAAATGGCCACCCTTTCTTTGTATCCCTCCACAAGGGTAAGGGTTTTTAAAGCTGTTTCCATAGAAAGGGGATTGGCGTTATAACTGTCGTCGATAACTAAAAAGTTTTCACCTTTCAAGGGTTGCATTCTTCCCCATTCACCTTTAAAGGTTTTAAACTCTTCCACAAAATCCTCCCCGTCTAAACCTAAGGCCTGCAATGTTCCCAAGACCGCTTCCACCGCCGATATTAAACCCAAACCTAACAGGGGTATTTCAATTGTTCGGTTTCGGAGCTCTATAAGGGTTTTACCTTCTTTGGTAAACCTCCAATAGGTTATTTTCAAATTTCCTTCCGAAAAAAGGACTACTTTTCTATTCTCAAATAGGGCTTTGTAAAAGTCTTTCCACCGAGCGGGCAAAACTATTTTTTTTAAACCTCGGAAAGGAAAAGTTTTAAAAGAACAAACCCCGTAGGGGTCAAAAATTTCACCTTTGGCACATACGAGGTTTTCAAAATTTTTAAAACCGCTAAGGTGGGCCAACCCCAAGGAGGTAAGAACCCCCACGGTGGGTTTTAAGATTTTTAACAGACCGGTTATGTTTCCCCGCCCGTCGGAACCAACTTCAAAAACGTGGAAGGTGGCCTGCTCGTCGGCGTTGGCCAGTGCTAAAGGTAAACCTATCCGGGAATTTAAATTTCCCGGGGTTTTGTAAACGGAAAATTTACTTTTCAAAAGGTGGGCAATAAGCTCCTTTGTGGTGGTTTTTCCCGCCGTTCCGGTAATTGCAATTATTTCCGAACCTTTAAAAATCTTCCTTTTGTAGGAAGCTATTTTTTTTAGAGCTTCAAAGGTGTTTTCTACCTCTATAACAAACCCCCTGCGGGAAATTTTTTCTATAAGAGACTGTTTTAGTTTTCCTTTTTGAACAATAAACCCTAAAGCACCCCTTTTAAAAGCCTCTTCCACAAAAAGGTGTCCATCAAATTTTAGCCCCTTAAGGGGGATAAAAATATCTCCTTCCTTTATCTGGCGGGAATCTATACAAAATCTTTTCCCCCAACGGGGTATTCCTTTGTGCTTTCCTCCTACTACGGAGCTTATTAAAAGGGAATACATTGTTGAGATATTAGATAATTCCCCCGCTTAGGTTTTCGCAATATAAAAGGTATGGAAGTAGTTTTTTCGGAGGAACTAATAAAAAAATACGATAAGCCGGGGCCCCGTTATACCTCCTACCCCCCAGCGACCGAATTTAAAGAAGACCAAGGAAGGGATTTTTTTATAAAACACCTAACCGAGAGTAATAAGACAAGCCGCCCTTTGTCGTTGTATTTTCACATACCCTTTTGCGAAAATGCTTGCTGGTTCTGCGGTTGCAATGTTGTTATAAACCGCATTAGGGGGCGGGAAGTTCCCTATCTCCAAAGGTTGAAAAAAGAAATTCAATATTTAAAACCTTACTTGGACTTTGACCGCCCTGTGGTTCAACTCCACTGGGGAGGGGGAACCCCAAACTACCTGACGAAGGAACAAACAATAGATTTGTTTTCCTACATAAGGAAGAACTTTAATATTTCCCCTTCGGCGGAAATATCGGTAGAAATAGACCCCCGAAGCGTGGATTACGAATATATCAAACTCTATAGGGAATTGGGATTTAATCGCATATCGATGGGGGTTCAAGACTTCAACCCCAAGGTGCAACAGGCTATAAACCGCATTCAGCCCTACAGCCTTATGGAAGAAGTTGTTTCTTGGGTTAGGGAACAAAATTTTCAATCGCTGAATATCGACCTTATTTACGGCTTGCCCTACCAAACGCCCAAAAGCTTCCGCGAAACTGTAAGAAAAACAATAGCCTTAAACCCCGACCGCGTGGCCGTTTACAACTTCGCCTATGTTCCCTGGTTAAAACCTCTGCAAAGGCGGATAGACCCTAAAACCCTGCCCCAACCTAAGGACAAGCTATTGATGCTCAAAATTACCATAGAGGAATTTACCAAAGCGGGCTATATCTACATCGGCATGGACCATTTTGCCAAGCCCACCGACGAGCTGGTTATAGCCCAAAGGGAAGGTAAACTGTGGAGAAACTTCCAGGGCTACACCACCAAAAAAGGCGTCGACCTTATAGGGATAGGAATGAGCTCTATTTCCATGCTCGACAGGTATTACGGCCAAAACTACAAAACCGTCCGCCCTTACTACGGAGCTATAGATAACGGATTATTGCCCACCTTCCGAGGGATAGAACTAAACGACGACGACCTAATAAGGCGTTTTGTAATTACCGAACTTATATGCAACTTTAGGTTGGATAAAAAAACTGTAGAAACCCAATTCGGGATTGATTTCAATAGCTACTTCGAAAGGGAACTAAAGGAACTTTCCCAAATGGAGGAAGATGGTTTATTAAAACTTTCGAAGGATTACATAAAAGTCCTACCTTTGGGAAGGCTTCTAATAAGAAACATCTGTATGGTTTTTGATATTTATACCCGACAAAGGAAGGAAAGAAGATTTTCCAGAACAATTTAAGGATAATCGACCCCTCCTTTACTCCAAGGGTTGCATCTCAAAATTCTCCATATCGCCTTTAGGCTTCCCTTTATCAAACCGTATTTTTGAAGAGCCAAAATAGCATAGTTTGAACAAGAAGGTTCATAACGGCAACTATGACCTAAAAAGGGAGAAAGGGTCTTTTGGTAAATCCTAATAAGGAATATAAAAAACTTTACCAACATAGGGAAGGTAAATTTTATTTTTTAAATGCAGGAAACCCTTAAAGAGTATGAAAACTTTATATGGAAAAAGTTATTCAATCTGTTCTTTGACTTGGTGGTTTCCAAAGAAAAAAGAAAAACCCTATATTTAGGCTTGTGTTATTGCCAAATAAGTCGGCTTTTTGGAGTAGATGAAATCCCTCTGGCGGAACTAAAAAAATGCCTAAAAAAGTATTTAATAGATTTTGATAATTACCCTTGGAGGGATTACCTTTTAGAGTGGGAAATTTTTTATCTGCGAGATGGGGAAAGGAATTTTATTAAGGGGAAGGAAATTCTATTTTATGACCCTACCCCCGACAGTGCTTTTTCTATAGACTCCCGCTACGGTTTTATGAAGCACACGATATGCCAAAGGATTTACAAATATTGGAGCTTTGTAGAAAGATTTAAAAAAAGTTTCCCTCCGCAGGATTCCAAAGAATTTTTTGATACTGTGGTGGAAATTTTTAATTATGGTCTTCCCAGGGAGGCCTACCTTCTTTTGGAAAACTACCTACCGGTGATAGCCAAAGAAGACCTACTCCTATATAGGGTTTTCCGTTCTCTAACCCAGTTAGGGTATCTTATAGAAAGTAAAGATTATCCCAATGCAGATAAGGAACTTGAGGTTCTCCTAAATTTGTTGGACGAATATAAAGGCTACCTTAAACCTTATCCCTACGATTTCCATAAACTGGAAAAGGATTTAAATCGAATGTCCAAATATTTGGAAAACCCGAGGAGTAAACTTTATCCGCCCCTTCTGAAGGTTTTTAAAAAGAAGCCGAAACAAGGATTTTTCAAAAGATTTTTTTCCTTTTTTAGGAAGACAAATTAGAGAGAGGCCAACTTTTGGTTTATTTCTTCTAATTGCTTTTGGAGGCGGTTAATTTGCTCTACCACTCCTTTGGGTAGGTATCTAATGCCTTTGGAGTTTTCTTTTTCCCTTCTTTTTAGTTCCTTAATTTGTCTCCTAATTTTTCTAGCTTCGGCAGTGTAATACCAACGAACGTAGTTTTTGGCCGCTTCCACCAAATTTTTGCCCGCGGCACGCAACTCTCTTTTAAGTCTTCTTCTCTCTTTTTGGCCGGCGTGGAAAGACAACAGTTGAGCTTCCTTTCCTTGAGCTTTTTGCACTAACTCTTCGAGAACTTTTACCATAGAACCTTGGAACTTAACTTTTTCGTCGCCTATCTTTGCCCATAGTTCCATTTTTATTTACCTCCTTTAGGGATTATGGTTTTTTCTTCCAAAGAGAGTTAAGTATATTTGAGGTTTGAGCCTCCAAGCCTTATAAAGTTAGCAGTCAAAGAGAACAGGAACATATTAATTAGATAACCTTTCGGAGGAATAAATTCCTTTGACCATAGTCGTATGTTATTTGTAAAACTTGTTCCCAATTAGTTTTAAAAACCTTTCTTTTGTGGGCTATATAGATTTCTTGAAAATACTTTTTGAGGAATTTAACCATTCGTTCTGTAAGTTCTTTTCCCATAAATTTGGGCGAAAATTCTATAAACAACCATAAATTGTTTTTCTGTATGGTAGTTTCCAATCCTTTTAAAACGAAATATTCATAACCTTCGACGTCAATTTTTATAAAATCCACTTTAGTATTTGGTAAATGTTTGTCTAGTTTTATTTGCCGAACCTTTATTTTTTTCTTTATTGGAATATCCTTTCTTAATAAAGAATTGTGCCCGCTGGAAGTATTTGCTATCCCCAATTCGACATAGGAATCTTTATCTCCGACAGCAACATTTTGCGGCTTTACTATAGATTGAAAACCATTCAGTTTAATATTTTTTAACAATATTTGGTAGTTACTAGGGTCTGGTTCAAAGGAATAAACCTTTCCTTTTTCTCCCACAATATGGGCAAAAAGTAATGAAAAACCACCCCAATGAGCTCCAATATCAAGAACTACATTTTCTGGTTTGAGAATTTTTTTAATAAATTCATCTTCGGGAGTTTCTATTTTACCCCTTAAAAGGACGTCTATTCCATAACTATCCCTTGTATCGATTAACATATAACAAGGACAATCTCTACGAGAAACAACTAAAAATTTATCCTTTAATTGTCTCTCAAAAATTTTATAAGCAACCTCTCTAAAAGGTCGGTATTTAGAAAACAGACCTCTAAGGAATGGTTTAGCTTTTTTAAGCATTTTTAATACCTCTTTCCCTGAGTTAGTCAGAAAAAATCAATCCTCTATAAGGGGTTTTCCTATTCTATCCAGGCGGGGGTGAAGTATGGCGTGCAAGAGTTGGGTTATCCCCGAAAATATATTGCTGTCTTCCACCGTAAGGTGGGGAACTTCGCCGGAAAAGTAAATAACGAAGGGAGTGGAGAGGATATATTTGCGTGCCAAAAATCCCCAATAACGGCTGTCGTCGGAATTGTCTCTGTTGTCGCCCATTACAAAATAGTAGCCTTCGGGAACTCGGATTTTGCTACAGATGTTGGGATTTATAGGGGAAATTTCCAAACAACTGCGGGCGGGAATTTTATCCAAAAGAACCCCAAAGCGGCCTAACAAGGCCACAGCGGTTGGATTTTTGGAATATTCCACAAGGTGCTTTATAACTTTACCCGTTTGAGTAGGAATGTATTCGTAATAAATAACTTTGTCGGGTGTTTCTTTTACTTTTTCATACGAGAGGGGTTTCCCATTGATTATTAACCTACCGTTGTTAAACTCTATAACATCGCCGGGTATCCCAACTATGCGTTTTACAAAAGTTATATCGGTCAAATGGTGGCCAAACTGTTGCTGGTAGGGATAGACAAAAATCGCTATATCTCCCCTCCAAGGGTCGGTAAATTTATAAACCAACTTATTGGTAAGAATAAAATCACCCTGAAGGAGGGTCGGCTCCATCGATTTACTGGGAATGTTGTAGGCCTCAATTAAAAAAATCTTTACAACCACGATGATTAAAAGGACGATTAACCATTCCTTTAACTGTTGCATGGGAATTTACAATAGCACCCTCTCCTAAAGGAGAGGGATTAACGCTTTTATTATTCGCCCACCGCCGAATTTAGATTTTTCAAAATCCAAGAAAGGGCTTTTTTATAATCTTCTTTCCCTTCGACGGTTAAAACTATCTCTTCCTTTATAGGGTTTTTAATATCTTCCTCCAATTGGCCGACTAAAATTTTTGGAAAACCTTTTTCGAACTTGAAACCCTCCACAATAACCACATCGAGGTCTTTGAAAAACTTTAGAACCTGCTTAAGGGACAAACTTTCCAAAAACCATAGGGTGGTTAGTGAAGGTGAAACCAATGCCGTCCTAATGGTGGAAGTTTTTACTCGGTGGGTGTCGGAGTTTGGTTTATCGGTATTTCCCTTTCCTTTAGGGTCATGTTTTATATAACCCACCTTGAGGTTTCTTTTGGTTAACTCCTTGGTTAGGAACTCTATAAGGGTGGTTTTTCCGCTGTTGTGCCTACCTATAACCTGAACGACAAACATTTCCTTCCCTATTAGAATAAATGAGCCTACCTTCCTATTAATTGGGAGGAGATATAAACTTAACAATGGCCTAAAGGAGTGAGCCGATGCGGGAAGTTGAAATAGCCACAAATATGAATATAGGCGACAAACAAAACTTTGAAGACCGAATATTATTCCTCGAAGATAAAGACCAAAAACTTTTCGCCATAGCCGACGGTATGGGCGATAGCGGTTTTGGTGCCGTCGCGGCGGAGAAAGCCCTCGAAGTATTGGAAAAAAATTTCCCCCTAAAGGACTTTGATAAAGAGGAAATAGAAGAAATCTTTAAAAAGGCCAACAAAGAGGTAATGAACACCGTTTATGAAATGGGGGGTATAAGCGGAACTACCCTATCGGCAATGTTCCTTAAGGGGGATTTCTTCATTATAGGACACAGCGGGGATAGCAAAATTTACCGCTTCCGCCGAGGGGAACTAAAACAATTGACCGAAGACACCGTAGAAGAAAGAAAAGGAAGAAAAAAAGTCCGAGCTTTGGGAACCGATTGGAATCCCCCAATAGTTATTAAAAAAGGAAAAGTCCTTGAAGGGGACATTTATCTATTGGTCTCCGACGGGATAGAAAAACTTTTAACCTTTGAGGAACTTAAGGAATTCTTTAACCAATACGGTGATTTACCCGTAGAAGAAATCAGCGATAGGTTGAACTTTTTATTTAAAACCTCCAAAAGGAAGAAAAATATCGATAGGGATAATATCGCCTACATTCTTTTTCGTGTTTGAGTTTTTTTAAGCTTTTTTTTACCAATCTTTATTAAACAGGATTGCGTATTTAAGGGCTAAATCAATGGAAACTATATTAAGTTCGTTAAAGGGAACATTGTAGGGTTTCCTTAATAGGTTTTTTTCTATTAAAGCCAAATCGGTTGAGTTTTGGGTTAGATATAGAGAAAAATGGGTGCTAACTCACATAGAACCGAATTTAGGAAAAAGCTCTTTATTTATACCTTTTTAGGATTTGTAATTTTTATCTTCCTTTTAGTGGTTTATATGCTTCTGCCGTTTTGGCAGGCGTTGGTGTTGGCCCTTATCTCCGCTCTGGTATTCTTTCCTTTGAGGAAAAAGTTAAAAAAAATCCTCTTTAGCGATTTTGCGGCCGCTTTGGTTACCCTCATAGTTATCCTCGCAATTGTGGTAATACCCCTAACGGTTTTGTTTGTTGTATTGGGGCAGGAAATTGTTAAGTTGGCCAACACTATAAACCAATATGTGCAGTCGGGAAATTTAGAGCTCCTTATTGAGGAAATAAAACAAAGGTTTTATGTCTACCTTTACAAGTATCAAATTCAATATCCCTTTTTGGAAAACCTTCTAAATGAGGAACACATAAAGAAGCTAATAAATGACCTAACACAGTGGTTGTCCCAATATTTCACAAAATTTACGAAGGAATTTCTTTTTTGGGCGGCCAATACCGTTTTCCAGCTTTTTGTTTATGTTCTTACCCTATTTTTTGCCCTTTACCAGGGGGATAAAGCGGTTTACCACCTAAAAAGGATTATTCCTTTAGAGGAACATGATAAAGAGGAAATTTTTCGAACTATTAACGACACAGTAACGGCGGTAATTCACGGGACGGTGGGAACGGCGATTATTCAGTCAATTATAGCTTTCTTCCTATATATGTATTACGGCCTCCCTTATCCTTTACTATGGGCTGTAGTTACCGCCTTCTTTGCTTTTATACCGCCCTTCGGAACGGGTTATGTTTGGTTTCCCGTGACCCTCTACGAATTGCTTTTGGGAGATTTCCAAAAGGGCTTGGTCGGTTTGGCGGTAGGTTTATTTGTTATCTCCTCCATAGATAACTTTGTTCGCCCGCTGATTATGCAGGAAAAGATAGAGCTTCCCTATGTTTTTCTATTCTTCGCCGTGGTCGGAGGTTTGCTGTCGTTTGGTTTTACCGGTATATTTTTGGGGCCCACTATTTTCGCTCTATTTATAACTTTGATAAAACTTTACGAGCAAAAATTTGCCGCCCCTTCACCGTCTATGAAGGATAAACCAACCGAGTTGGAAATAGAAAAAAATTAAAAAAAAATTTACTTTTAAAGTTCCCTAACCTTGGATAGTTCCAACAAGGCTTTTTCTACCTCTTTTAGATTTAAATCCTCGCTAACCTTAACACCGACGGCGGTTTTGTGTCCGAATCTAAGAGCCCTATCGAGAACCAAATAACCTTTCCACCTTAGGAGGTTGTAGCTAATACCCTTTTCCGCATTTAGGCAACGGCCCGATTCTATTTCCTTTTTGAGGGCAACCGGTGCATGTTCTCTATCCAACAGAACGGTTCTATTGTTGTTAACCTTTTTAGGGTCGTAGGTTATTAATAAATCCTCCTCTTGGGGAACAAATTCTTTAACTACTTCAACAGGTTCGCCGAATAGGTTATAAACCCTATAGTGGTCTTCCTCTTCTACGGCAACCCTACCGAAGGGTAAGGGTTCGTCCAGTATATAAACCGCCCCGCCGTTGGTTTCTACTATTTCCTTTATATACTTGAATAGGATTTTTCTTTTGGTTTCCTTCTTGTCGGATTTGAAAAATACCTTTATTTCCCTGTCGGTTAATAGAGAAACCTTTAAACCTTTTAAGGTCTGTTTGATTTCTTCCAAGAGGGGCAACATTTCAATGTGTTCGGTAAGTTTCTCCCTTTGGGGAATTATTACGAAACCGTAGTCGGCTTTTTCCAATTTTTCCCTAAGGCCGTTCAGAAATTCTTTAATTTCCGCGGCGGAAGAAATATTCCACTCTTTAATTTTCTTGTCAAAAATTTCCTCTTGGAGATTCACCTTAACGCCTATATCGCCGAAGAATAGGGCTAAGTTTTCGAAAAAGTCTTTCTTGGCGTCGCGTAGAAGTTTTTTGTTTTTTTCCGATTTAAGGGCTAAATCGATGGAAACTATATTAAGTTCGTTAAAGGGAACATTGTATAGTTTCCTTTCTTCGAAGATATACTCCAGAAGTTCTTCGGGATTTTCACCGTTTACAGGTTTATCAATAACCACATTGGGAGAATATTTGACTTCTTCCCAAGAGGGGTTAAGGTGTTCTATTTGAACCATATAGGGCTCAAGAAGTTGGTTTATAACAGCTACCAAAGTGGGCATATAGTGGCAGATAACTTTCGGGGTTAGTCTAAGATTTTTAAGCAACCCGGTGCGGTCTTTTTCGTCCCAATCCAGACCATTTTCGGGTATATAAATGGGGAATGCCCTTTCGAAGGGAACGGTAAAGATATTTTCGCTTTCGTCAAAAGTTAGTTTGAGTTCTTTTTTATCAAAGTCAACATCAACGGGAGTGCCAACGCGGTAGGTTCCCCTTACCTTGAATTTGAAATATTTAAGAACCGCCTCTTTGTTAAATTTTGAAGCCAATCGGTCAAAGGTGGAGTTGATTATTATCCCGCCTTTGAAAGAGAGGGTTAGGTAGTCGGTATCTTCGGGCATTACGCCGAACCAACGGTAGACTTGGTATTCCAAACCTTCGATTTCTACCTTGTATTTTAGGCTAAATTCGTGGAGAAATTTCATCCATAGGCTTAGGTTCCACCCCTCCTTTGTCCTTCGGCGGAGTTTTCTAAAAACGGGGTTTGCTTTAAAGTTGGGAGTCCAAACCTTGTTGAAGTCGGCCGCAAAAAGTGCCCAAGCGGTGTATTTGGGAAGTTTGGACTGGGGCAAATAACCTTCGTGCACTTTTTCCACTGCAACGATTTTTTCTTTTAGGTCTTCGGGTAGAAAAGAAGACCAATCAATCTCGGAAGTGGCGTGCAAAATTTGCCCCTCTTCCCAGAAGAAGGCTTCATCGGTAAGGTTGTTTAAAAGCAAAGCCAATTCGGCCGTATTAATATCTTTTAGCTCCACCTTATAGGCAAAGTCCCTAATATTGTGTATTCGCTTAATTTTAAAAATGTCCGTTGTATACTCGAAAGCCATAGATAAGAAAGGTATTAACAAATTTGACAACGGCAAGCTAAACCTTTCCTTTTGAGCTTTCCAACCAAGGAAAATAAAAGATTAAAAAACTAAAAGCGGACTATATTCTTAGCTACCTCCCTTGCAAGGAGGATATATTTAAGTTCCGTATCGAGGTTGTTTTTACCTTCCAAAACCACCTGTTGGGGAACAAAACCTTTCCTTTTAAGGTCTTTAACCAAATCCAATTGACCCAAAATTAGGGGAAAAATCTTGTCCGAAAAAGCCACGTTGGAAAAGATATTGGAAATCAAACCCCTGTCGCGGGGATAGAGGTAGGTTATGCTACCCACCCCCGCTTTGGAAAGGTAATATTTCCACGCGTAAAGGTAGCTATTTCTTTTTCCAACCACCACGGGAATATAGAAGGAAACTTTTTTTGCCAACTGTTGAACTAACTCTAAAGGAAATTCCTCTTTGGTGGTTTTTAAATTTTTCTTTAAATTTTCCAAGGAAAGTTTTTCGGCAATAAATTCCAAAGGTTGGAATATCAAATCTTCCACTTTATGGCAAAACTCCAAACCTTGGCAGTTTTTGGAAAATACCAATAACCTTTCCTTAAGAGGTTGGGGAAGATTATTTAGAGCCTCCGCTGTGGAAGTTTCTATGTTTTCCAGTAAAAGGATAAATCGGTCAAATTTTCCAACGGAGGGAAAAATTCGATCCACTACGAAGGTGGGAAAATCTATAGAACCGTCCACATATTGGTTATAAAAAAGGAGGGCTGTAATATACCCTTCTCCTTGGGCGTAGATACCTATGCTTTCTTTGGATTTAAGCATGGCTTTTAATAATATTTAGGAAGGGTTGGATAAAAGTCTTCCCAAAATAATCCCACCGAAGGTGGCAATAAAACAGAGTAAATTTGTTAAAGCAACGTAGGCTATAGCTTTGGTAATCTCACCCTCCAGCAAAAGGGAAACCGTTTCGTAGGAAAAGCTGGAAAAGGTGGTTAAGGCCCCTAAAAAACCTACCACCACCAACGCCCTGTATTGGGGCGGCAGGGCCAAATATTCAAGAAAGTAGGTAATAAAAAATCCGATAATGAAACTACCCAATACATTAACGGTTAAAGTTCCAACGGGGAAGGCAAAACCTACCTTTTTTTGAACCCAACCGGCTAAGAAAAACCTTGTTATGGCTCCTAAGGCTCCTCCCAAGGCTACCCAAACCCACACAACAAGGATAGTTAATTTTAACGGCCCCCTTAAAATTATTACGCCCGATGTCGGAATATAAAGAGATTAAAATACACGTTGAGGAACTCCTTTCTTTGGCCCAAGAGGAAAACCCTTCGGTTAACCTCATTTGGGAAACCAAAGTGCCCGCCTTTAGAAGTTTCGATATAAAAAAAGATGTAGACCTAATAGAGGAGATATTAAGAATTTACGGCTACACCAATGTTGAACCTTTAAGACCCGACCTTCCTATGAATGTGGAAATTCAAAAACCCTTTGAGGAAAAAATTAGAAACCTTCTAACTGACCGCGGTCTAAATGAAGTTATAACCTTCCCTTGGATAGAGGAAAGTCTAAGGGAGTTGTTTAATTTGCCCTCCTACTGGGAAATAGTAAATCCTTTAAACGCCCAACAGAGACATATGAGAACCTCCCTAATCCCCTCGTTGGTTAAAGTTCAGCAGTTTAACCAAAACAACTTTAACCGAGATGTGGCAATCTTTGAGTTGGGAAAAATTTACCTCGAAAATCAAGAGGTTCCCACTTTAGGAATACTGGCGGTGGGTAAATTTGAAAAGCACTTTACCGTCCAAAGGGATTGGGATTTTCTAACCTTTAAAGGAATTGTTGAAACCCTATTGCAACGGTTGGGAGTGGAAAACTACAAAATAGAACCCGAAAAAAGGGACTATATGCATCCCTACCTTTGTGCGAAAGTGGTTATGGAGGGCAAAACCATCGGTTATTTTGGAAAACTCCACCCCTCGGTTGCCCAAAAGTTGGAGCTAAAAGAAACCCCCTATGTGGGAGAATTCAATTTGGAACTCCTAAAGGATTTAAGGATAAAACCTACCTTTAAAAGTTTATCCAAATTCCCGCCCGCCAGAAGGGATTTTGCTTTTGTATTCAAAAAGGAGGAAAATTTTGCCGACCAAATCCTCCAAACGGCCAAAGAAGTATTTTCTGACCTGTTGGAGGAAATTTTTGTGTTTGATGTCTACGAAGGGGAAAATATAGGCAAAGAAAACCTTTCGGTGGCAGTTAGGGTTATATTAAGACACCCCGAAAGGAGCTTGTCCGACGAGGAGGTCAATAAACTTTCCGAAGAGTTCCTCAAAAGGATGCAAGAAAAAGGTTTCCGACCGAGGGCTTAAATTAATAAAAAACCTTAAAAGGATTTCCCTTCTAACTTTTTTTTTAACCAAACTCTTTATAAATTTGTTCAAGCAAAGTTAAGAGAGCCTTTTTAACGCTTTCTTTATCGGTTGCAACAACGGGAACCACGGGTATATCTTCGGTATCAAGGTTTAAGGCCGCTTTAATCATTTCGGGCGGCCAAGCGTTGGGCAAGTCCTGCTTGTTTGCACCTATAACCATCGGAACGGGATACCTACTTTCGAAGTAGTTGATTATTTGCCTCGCTTCGTGGAAGGTTTCGGGGTTTGTGCTGTCCACCAAAATAATAATTCCCAAGGCACCCTTTCCGAGAATATCCCACATAAAGTCGAAACGCGATTGTCCGGGTGTTCCGAATAGGTATAGCTCGTGCTCGTCGTCTATGGTGATTTTACCGAAGTCCATTGCGACGGTGGTGTGGGATTTAACGCTTTTCTCTTTGCCGGCGGTTGTCTGCTTTTCCGTAGTTAGAGGTTCTATTTCCGATATTGTTTTAATAAATTGGGTTTTTCCCGCGGCAAAGGGCCCCGATATAAGAATTTTTATCCGTTTTTTAGGTTTATTAGAATTTTTTTGTTTATCTTTTTCATTGGTTGCCATACTATCCCCCTTGCTGTTTTAGGATTTTTAAGTTTTTGAAAGCTTTATAGGTCTTTCACCTTTTCAATAATCCGCTTGAGGAGGTCGAGGCTAAGACCTTCGGGTTTGTGTCTTTTACCCCTTCTAACCCTTTTAATAATTCCGGCCGACCACAGACCGTAAAGGGCCCTGTCCACATCTATTTCCGGAGTGGGGAAAAGAGCCTTTCTTATGTCGGCCACCGTTCTTTTACCATCTATTAATTCCACAACCTTTTGTTCTACGGGCGTCAACTTTAAGTTTTTGAGCTTTTCTTTTGCATCTTCGGTAAAGGTGAAGGTGAGCATTTCGTCGGATATTTTTCTTCTAACTTCCATGGGGGTAAGTTGTCGGGAAGCCTCCAGTATAACCTGCTCTATAGGTATGGTTATGGGCTCGTCCGATTTATAACGCACAAACCCGAATATCAGGGAGAAAATACCTTCCCTTGCCCCCAACCGTTGCAAAAGATATTTCTCCAAAATTTTGGGGATATTTTCGGGCTTTACCCTTAACTTTTTAAGGATTTCAGGAAAGTTCCTTTCGGTGTAAATACGGGTAATTTTGTCCACAGGACGGGCAAAAATTATATGGCCATTTTTTATATAATAGGCTACAATTAAATCCTTCCACTCGACGAGGAGGATACCGTTTTTCTTCTCCTTGGCGATTACTTGCAGTATGTCAGGGAATGGAAAATTTTTCAAATTACCGGAAAGACCCATTGGCGATTATTATAAAGTATGCAAACGGAAGATGTTCACGTTCGCGTTGAGCGTTTTATTCCCTTTCCGCTAAAGATGAAGAACGCCACGCTGTTGGGCTATGCCGATATAGTCTTAAACAATTTTTTACTTATAAGGGGTATAAAACTTTTAAAAAAACCTAACGGAGGTATCTTTATAGGTCTTCCCTCTATTCAGGTTAAAGAGGGGGAATTTATTGAAATAGTGGAAATCCTCGATAGGAAGATAAAAGAAAAAATCCGCAAAACGGTCAGCGATTATTTTAAAGAACACTATGGGGATTTTATAGCTTAATCCCCCTGTTGTTTTTTGTATCTTTCCAAGCGGCGGAGGATTTTTTTATACTTGTCGAGGGCCAACCTTTTTTTGATACCCTTTAAACGGTCGAGCATAGTAATTCCCTTTAGGTGGTCGATTTCGTGCTGGACAACAACGGCGGGGAAACCTTCAAACTCGAAAATCTCCTCCTGACCTTTGGGGGTTAGGGCTTTAACCTTCACCCAATAGGCACGGTCGATTTCGGCCACTATACCGGGAACACTTAAACAACCCTCTTTGGACTTTTGGGTTCCTTCGGAGGCTATTATTTCGGGATTAATTAAAGTTAGTTTCACGGGTTGGACATCCTCTTTAATGGTTGTATCCATAACGAGGATGGAATAACGTTCCCCTATTTGATTGCACGCCAAACCGACCCCGTCGTCGGCATACATCGTATCCCACATATCCTCCACTATTTGGATTATGCGGTCGTTTATATCTTCCACCTTTTGGGTCGGTTTTTTTAAAACTTCGGCAGGATATATTACCACTTCCCTCTTTGCCATTATGGGTTTCTATTTTGCTCCTAATAAATAACGAAAAACCCGACAAAAATTAGGTGGGACTAACCGCCTGAGTTGTTTCTTTCCTTTCTCCTTAGTTGGGAAACTTTTAACTTAAACCAAAAGATGGAAAGAAAAAAAAGAGCTGTAGCCCTTTTTTCGGGCGGTTTGGACAGCATACTGGCGGCCAAACTGATAATGAATCAAGGTATAGAGGTGGTCGGGTTGCATATAAAAACGGGTTTCCACTCGGAGGACGTTAAAGAAAGGTTGGGACTTATAGAGGATAAGGAAAATTTACCCATCTATAGGGCTGCTAAAGAGATAAACCTCCCATTGGTGGAGATAGATATATCTTCCGACTATTGTGAGGTTATAGCCAATCCCAAGTATGGTTATGGGAAAAATGCCAACCCTTGCATAGACTGCAAAATTAAATTCCTCCAAACGGCGAAGCAGTTTATGGAAAAAGAGGGTTTCGATTTTGTAATAACGGGAGATGTTGTCGGTCAACGCCCTATGAGCCAAAACCTTCCCACCTTACGGCTAATAGAAAAGGAAGCAGGTTTGGAAGGTTTGGTCGTCCGGCCGCTAAGTGCAAAATTACTTCCTCCAACAATACCCGAAATTAAGGGGTGGATAGACCGCGAAAAGCTTTTGGACATCAAAGGGCGGGGAAGGGAAAGACAACTTCAATTGGCCAAAGAGTTTGGTCTAACTTACATACCCCAACCCGCGGGCGGTTGTCTGCTTACCATGGAAGAGATAGGAAAAAAGATTTTCGACCAATTAAACCGTAGGCAGTGGGATTGCGATATAGCGACCCTAATACCGATAGGTAGACACTTTAGACTACCTTCGGGGGTCAAAGTTATAGTAGCCCGCAATAAGGATGAAGTTTTTTATCTAAGAAAGTTCCAAAATAGGTGGTATCTTTTTAAACCAACTACCAAGGGGACGGTAGCCCTCCTATTAAAGGAAACCCCCCCGACGGAAGAAGAAAAAAAACTTGTTGCGGGTTTGGTAGCCCGCTATTCCAAAAACCAACCTAAGGAGGTGGAAATTTTTCATAAAAACCGAAAATTGGAAACGGTGGAGGGAATTCCCCTAAAGCAGGAGGAAATAGAAAAACTAAGGATTTAACTTAAAGAGGGTTTTAACAAAAATTTTCCTCTTCCAATTTGGAAATAATATTTAACCGCTCTTGGTGCCTACCTCCCTCAAAGGGGGTAGAAAGCCAAACTTCCACTATTTCGCGGGTTAGGTCCTCTCCCGTAACCCTACCGCCCAAACAAAGAATGTTGGAATTGTTGTGCAGGCGGGAGTATTTGGCCGAATAGATATTGTGGCATAGGGCGGCTCTAACCCCTTTAAACTTGTTTGCCACTATGGACATTCCGATACCGCTACCGCAGACCAATATACCCCTTTCAACTTCTCCCTTAGAAACCATTTGTGCCACCTTTGCGGCATATTCGGGATAATGGCACCTTTCTTCGCTGTGGGTTCCAACATCGATAACCTCAAAACCCTTTTCTTGCAAAAGCTTTTTAACAAACTCTTTCAAACGGAAACCCGCGTGGTCGGCTCCTATAGCTATTTTCGCCATAAATAAGACATTAAATGTTAAAAGCTTTAGACCTTTCTATTTAGCTCTTAAATATGGATTTAATAGGCTGGGTGAGAAAATAAAATAGGAATGGGACGGACGAAGAATAATAGAGCGCTACAGCCAAGCCTTCGAGAACTTTATTGGCTATCCCAGT
>JAADES010000002.1 GCA_013153315.1 Aquificota bacterium | reverse complement strand
TAGAAATTTTAGAAGGGTCTTTAAATTTACACCCTGATTCGCCAACAAAAGAAAATCTATCTTTTCGTAGAATTGCTTTCAATCGATTTAAACAAAGATATCTTGAACCTTTAGGTATTAACGAAATAAGGGAATGTAAAAAACTGGACTATACCATTTTAAAAAATGACCGATTAGTTGAAATAAATACTGTTGGGGAACTTTTTAATATGGAATAATTTATGTCAATTTAAGCAAATGAAATAGAATAAAAAGACAAATGAAAATCCCTTAGAGCAGTTGCTTCCGTTTTACAATACCTCGGCTTTAAGGTTAGCTATGAAGCTGTTAGAAAATGGGTTCATTCTTTAGCCAAATACTTGCAACAAATTTATAAATCAACCGCCTACGTAGATGAAACTAAGATAAAGAAAGGCAAGATGTTTTACAGGTTGTAGCTTGCGGTAGATGAGAATGGAAAGTTACTATTTAGCTGGTTAAGGGCAAAAGCTAATAAGAAAACAGCAAGTTTAGTGCTTTTAAATGCAAAAGCTAAAGAAGTAGTTGCGGATAAAGTGCCGTGGTATAAAACAGTTTGCAGAAAGTTAGGGATTAAATGGGAACATGAGAAATTTGGACAAAGAAATGCGGTAGAAAGAACATTTATGCCGATAAAAAAGAGTATGGAACTGCTTAATTTCCCCGACGCCTTTAAAGTCAAGATAGTCCAAAAACTAAACCGTTTTGTGGTTTTGGTAGAGCATAACGGCCAAAGAATGTTGGCCCACAATACCAACACGGGTCGGTTAAAGGAACTTTTAACCCCCCAAAGGGAGGCTTTTTGTATTCCCAAAAAGGGTGGAAAAACCGACTGCAAACTTATAGCGGTTAAAGAAAAAACCTTAGAAAGTTTTGTCCTAATCGAAACCAACCTCCAAATGAAAGCCTTTGAAGAAGCCCAAAGAAAGGGTTTAATAAATTGGCTTGCTCCACAGCGGTGGAATTTGGTAAGAAAAAATGCCCTTTTGGGGGAAAATTCCTATATCGACTACCTTTTTGAGGAAATAGAAACAAAGAAAAAGCTCTATTTGGAAGTAAAAAGTGCCGCCCTCCGTTCGCCCGACGGAAATTTTGGAATGTATCCCGACTGCTCCAGTCTAAGGGGGCAAAAACACCTAAAGGAAATAATAAACAATCCCGACCAAGCGGGGGTCTTATTTATATGTGCCCTAAAAGGGGTTAAAGGATTTAAACCGCACATAGAGGGAGACCCCCAAATTTATCAACTCCTTAAGGAGGCAAAGAAGGTAGGTGTTCCTATAAAAGCAATTTCCTTATATTTTGACCCCGAAAAGAAGGCGGTAATTTTGGAAAACCCTGATTTGGAGGTGGTTATTTGAAAGAGTTTTTAAACTAAAGTTTCTTATGGATATCAAAAAAATTCCTGCAGGCAAAAATCCCCCCGAAGATGTTTATGTAGTGGTAGAAATTCCCAAAGATAGCCCCATCAAATATGAGCTGGATAAAGAGAGCGGGGCTATCTTTGTGGACAGGGTTCTTTACACCGCAATGTATTACCCCTTCAACTACGGATTTATACCCAACACCTTGGCCGACGACGGCGACCCTGTGGATGTTTTGGTAATTAGCGAGTGGGCTGCTGTTCCTGGCAGTGTGGTAAGGGCCAAAGTGATAGGAATGTTGGAAATGACCGACGAAAGCGGTGTGGACACCAAGGTTATAGCCGTTCCCCACGAAAAGATAGACCCCACCTACAAGGGGGTTAACGATATTAACGACCTACCCGAGGCGGTTCTAAACAAAATAAAGCACTTCTTTGAGCATTACAAAGAGTTAGAACCCGGCAAGTGGGTAAAAGTTAACCAATTCAAGGGTAAAGAAGAAGCCCTTAAAGAGGTTCAAAAAGGAATAGATAACTACAAAGGTTAATTTTTTTCTTTTAAACTTCCTCTTCTTTGGGAACTCTTACAACCCTTACAACCTTACCCGCTTTGAGGCATTTGGTGCAAACATAAACCCTTTTGTGGCTTCCGTCGGGCAATACAATCTTAACCCTTTGAAGGTTGGCTTTAAATTTTCTGGGGTTCCTTTCGCCGGAGAAGGTTACCCTTCTACCAAATTGGGTATGTTTTCCACATACGTAGCACTTTGCCATGGTGGTTCCTCCTTTATATGTTTTGAAAAACCGAACCAAATTATTATCCTACAAAGGAAGCGGTTTTTCAAATTCCCTAACTATCTTCATTTATTCCCAATTCCTTATAGAGGATTTCCTTAAGTTCGTTCTCCGAAAGGTCGCGGTAAAGTTTTCCACCAACGGCGACCGAAATAGCTCCCGTTTCTTCGGAAACCACTACGGCAACGGCGTCGGTTTCTTGGGTTATTCCCAAAGCGGCACGGTGGCGGGTGCCAAGTTTGGAATCGAAAGGTATATCTTTGGCTAAGGGTAAAACACAGGCGGCATAGAGTATTTTGTTGCCTTTTATAACCACCGCACCGTCGTGCAGCGGTGTAAGAGGGTAAAAGATAGTTATTAGCAGTTCGGGGCTTACTAAGCCGTCGATTTTAACGCAACCCTCGCAAAAATTATGAACGGGAATATTTCTTTCGAATACAACCAACGCCCCGATTTGTTTTTCCGACATATAGGAAACCGCTTTGATAATTTTCTTTACCACTTTGGCTTTGGAATAACGCTGGGACAATATGCCCCCCGAAGTGGAAAAACTCTGTAAAGCCCTCCTTATTTCGGGTTGGAAAATAACAATTACCGCAAAAAGGGATATAGACCAAAATTGAGACAATAACCAACCGAGGGCGGAAAGTTTAAAAACCAAAGCAACCAACCAGAGGAAGAATAAACCTAACAACCCCAAGAGGATTTTTATCCCTCGGTAGCGGACAATAAGCCGAAGAATAAGGTAAAAAACCAGGCTAACAAGGAAGATATCTAAAATATCCCGAAGGGTAATAAAATCTTTTATCCAAGATAGCTCTTCAAACATTTGTATCTATTAAAAATAGAGGTTGACCATACTCGACCGGCTGGCCGTTTTCTACCAAAATTTTAACAACTTTGCCGCGAACATCGCTTTCTATTTCGTTCATAACCTTAAGGGCTTCGATAATACAGAGCACCTGTCCGGGGGAGACTATATCCCCCTCCTCAACAAAGGGGGGAGCTCCGGGAGCTGGTGCACGGTAGAAAGTTCCAACCAAAGGAGATTTTATAACATGTAGTTTCTCCTCGGGGGTTTCCACATCTTCGGATGGGGGCAATATTTTTTCCGATTTAAATTGTTCCACATTTACAGGTTGAATTTCCTTTCCTTCGGCGGGTTGGATAATTTGGGGGGATTCCTTTTCCACCTTAAGCTCAAAGTCTTTGGTTTTCAGTTCAAATTTGGTTAAAGAGGAAGAATTCAACATTTTTAGAAGTTCTTTCACAAATTCTTTGTCCATGGTTGGTTTACCCCAAATGTATACAATAGCACCCCTTAAGGGGGATTAGAGCTAAACAATATCTTAGGAAAGGGGTTAACTCTCTTACCTACCAAAGGTTTATTTTCCTTATATCCTTTACTTGTTTACCCTTTCAACATATTGCCCGGTGATGGTGTTTACTTTTACTATGTCCCCTTCTTTGATGAACATGGGAACTTGAATAACCAATCCTGTTTCCAATTTGGCGGGTTTGGTTCCACCGCCCGCGGTATCTCTTGCGGGTTCGGTTTCTACAACTTTTAGCTCTACGGTTTTGGGAAGGTCTATCCCTATAGGCTGACCTTGATAGAAGTAAACAACAGCGTCTATTCCTTCTTTAAGAAAACCGGCCTTATCCTTTACAGCATCGGCGGGCACGGCTATTAGCTCGTAGGTATTTTTATCCAAGAAGTAATAAAAATCACCATCGTTATAGGAATATTCGGCAAAGCGTTGTTCAAAGTCGGCCAGCTCTATGGTATCGGAGGATTTATAGGTTATTTCCACCACGTTGCCGGTTTTCATGTTTTTGGCCTTTACCCTAACGAAGGCTTGACCCTTTCCAGGTTTTACGTGTTCGTAATCTACAACTCTGTAAGGTTCCCCTTTGTGGAGAATAAACATATCCCTTGCAATGCGGTTGATATCTATCCTTTCACCCATGGGGGAGATATTTTAAGTTGCACCCCAAAGGGATTAATAAGGAAAAACAAAATTTAAACAATTTCTTTTAGGAATAGGTATTCGTGCCTTTGGGGGCCTGTGGAGAGCATTACTATGGGAACGCCTATATATTTCTCTATAAATTCCAAATATCTGCGGGCGTTTTCGGGAAGTTTGGAAATATCGGTTATTCCTTTGGTGCTCTCCTTCCACCCGGGGAGGGTTTTATAAATAGGCTTGCAGTTTTCTAAAACTTCCAACGAGGCGGGAAAGTCGGTGTAAACTTTTCCGTTGTATTCGTATCCTACGCAAACTTTTATTTCGGGATAACCGTCGAGAACGTCCAGCTTGGTAAGGATAATTCCGTCGAGGGCGTTAACGTCAACCGAATGTTTTAGGGCTACCAAATCGAGCCATCCGACCCTTCGGGGGCGTCCGGTGGTAGCCCCGTATTCTCCGCCTTTTTCCCGTAGAATTTCCGCCTCTTCGCCGAATATTTCGGTAGGAAAGGGCCCTCCGCCAACACGGGTTAGGTAGGCCTTTGCCACCCCGTAGATTTTGGCATCGCTGAAATACTTGGGAGACAGTCCGGTTCCGTTGGCCAGACCTAAGGCCGATGAGTTGGAAGAGGTTACAAAGGGGTAGGTTCCCATATCTATGTCAAGCAAGGTTCCCTGAGCCCCTTCGAAAATTACGCTTTTGTTATTCTCCCTTAGATATTTTGCCGTATCGATAATCCTATCTTTGAACATCTGGAAGGGCTTTATAACTTCTTCATCGATATATTTCCAATCTATCTCGAACTTTTCGCCAAAAACTTTTTCGGCTATATCCTTAACAAATTCGATATTTTCCTTAACGCGGTTTTCAAAGACTTTCTTATCGAAAAGGTCGGCCATACGGATGCCTTTACGCATGAACTTGAACATGTAAGCGGGCCCGATACCCCTTAGGGTTGTTCCAACCCCGTTTTTCTTTTCGAATAATTTGTCCAACAGCTTATGGTAGGGCATTACCACGTGGGCACGGTCGCTTATATAGAGCTTGTGGAGGATTTTATTTCCTTTGGCCTCTATATCTTCTATTTCCTCTTGGAGGGCTTTTAAATCTACAACCATACCTTGGGCGATTATTCCCACATTGTGGGGGTGGAGGATTCCGGTAGGCAGAAGGTGCATAATATATTTAACACCCTCTATTACCACCGTGTGGCCGGCGTTGGAACCTCCCTGATAGCGAACCGATATATCGAATTTCTCCGAAAGGAGGTCAACTATCTTACCCTTACCCTCGTCCCCCCACTGGGCGCCGAGTATTACGAGCTTTTTAGACATCCCAAAAAGGTCAATTATTGCACAATAAAATCTTTTTAGGAGAAATTTATTTAAAACCTTTAAAGAAAATTCAATAAACAACTTTAACCGAGGAGGTATTTAGTTAAGCATCATTAAAACTCTATGGAAAAATTGCTCTTTGAAATCTCCCGAGAGGGTAAAAAAGCAATTGCCTTTCCCCCCTGCGATGTAGAAGAAATTTCCCCCCAAGAGGTTATAGAAAAGGATTACCTAAGGGAGGATTTGGAGCTAATAGAGGTTTCCCAACTCGATGTGGTTAGACATTTTACCCGCCTTTCGCAGTTGAATTTTTCCATAGATACCAACTTTTACCCCTTGGGTTCCTGTACGATGAAATACAACCCAAGGGTTAATGAAAATGTTGCTTCTTTGGAGGGATTTACCGAACTACACCCCTTTCAGGATGAAGAAACCGTCCAAGGAATTTTGGAGGCGGCCTATTTATTGAAAGAATACCTTAAGGAGTTGGGCGGTTTTGCCGACGTTAGCCTTCAGCCGGCGGCGGGGGCCCACGGTGAGCTTTTAGGACTGTTGCTGATAGCCGCCTACCACCGCGATAGGGGCAACGACAAAAAGGACATTGTGCTAATTCCCGACAGTGCCCACGGAACCAATCCCGCTTCGGCGGCAATAGCTGGCTTTAAGGTTCTAACTGTAAAAAGCGACAAAAACGGAGAGTTGGACTGGGAAGATTTTAAAAAGAAATTGAACGATAGGGTCGCCGCCCTAATGATTACCAACCCCAACACCCTGGGAATTTTTGAAAGAAATATTAAGCGTTTGGCCGAGGCCCTGCACGAGGTGGACGCCCTTTTATACATGGACGGGGCCAACTTCAACGCCTTGGTCGGCCGAATGAGGCCGGGCGATTGGGGCGTCGATGTTATGCACTTCAACTTACATAAAACCTTCTCCACCCCCCACGGAGGAGGAGGCCCCGGTAGCGGGCCCGTTGGCGTCTCCGAACGCTTAAAACCCTACCTTCCCGTGCCCCAAATAGAGTTCGACGGCACCAAATACTACCTAAATTGGAATATACCCAAGTCGGTGGGCAAAGTTTTAACCTTTTACGGACACGTCGGAATTTGGTTGAGAGCCTTGGCCTACATATTGGCCTACGGAAAGGAAATATTCAAAGTGGCAGACCACGCAATTTTAAACGCCCGCTATTTACGCAAAAAATTGGAAGGCTTCTTTGCCGACCCCTACAAACATGTTCCTTGTATGCACGAGTTTGTTCTATCGGCCACCAATTTAAAGAAATACGGTGTTAAAGCCCTCGATGTGGCCAAAAGAATGCTTGATTACGGAGTTCACCCTCCAACAATGTATTTCCCCTTAATAGTTCCCGAAGCCCTAATGATAGAACCCACCGAAACCGAAAGCAAAGAAACCTTGGATTATTTTGCCCAAGTTTGCAAACAGATAGTTAACGAGGCTAAAACCAATCCCCAACTTCTCAAGGAGGCTCCCCACAAGACCCCTGTAAGGAGAATAAAAGAAGCAGAAGCCAACCGTCGGCCAATTTTAAAATACCAACCGAAGGAAGTGAAATAAAATTTCAATATCTTTTTATGGACTTAAAAAGAACTTTCCTATTAAGCTCCCTTCTTTATACCTCCACCCTTTTTGGTTTGGAATTAAACAGAAACCTATCTTTGGACATATCTATAACCTCCGTCTATCAGGAAGCGAAATTTTTTAAAGACCTATCGGGCAGTGTGGGTAAAGGTTCGGTAGCTACCGACATAGGTTTAAACTTCCACCCTACCGACGAAGACCAAGCCCAATTGACTTTCTCCTTTGCGGCTGGAAATGCTTTAAATCCAACCTTTGAAGAAAAAGGTTTTACTTTGGTTCCCTATGCCGACGATTTGGAAAACGACCTAAAAAACATAAACGGAAGAAATCGGGACTACCTGCTGGAGGCTTGGTATCAACATACCTTTAGGTGGGATGGTTTAAAAATTTCCCCCACGGTGGGAATAATAGATTCCACCGCGTATATTGATGACAACGCCTACGCCAACGACGAAACAACCCAATTTATGAATGAAGTTTTTGATAATAACCCGTTGGCCCAGCTTCCCTCCTACGACCTGGGCGGAGTAATTCAAATCGAAAAGGAAAATCTAACCTTCAAAGGGTTGGTTATGAACACAAAAAACGACCAGGGTAAGGATTACGATTACTATGCCGTCCAGTTGGGTTATAGCTTAAATGTGCCCTCCTTAGGAAGCGGAAATTACCGAATTTACTACTACAGGACAACAAAGGATTTTGAAAACTACCGAGGAGAGAGGGACTATATTGAGGGAATAGGTCTTTCCCTCGACCAGGAATTAAACCAATATATAGGTTCCTTCCTTAGGTTGGGATTAAACACCCACCAATCGACGGGAGATTACAAAAACCTCCTAAGCGGGGGAGTGCAATTATCGGGAAACCTTTGGGGCAGAAGTAAAGATATTTTTGCCGTCGGTTGGGCTTATCTGGATGGAAACTCCAAAGTGTCGGGAATAAAAAACTCCATTGTAGGGGAAGCCTACTATAAAATCCCCCTGACGGAGTATAGCGATTTAACCTTTGATGGACAATACTACACCGAAAAACATACCGACCAAAGTTTGGGTGCTTGGGCGTTGGCCTTGCGGTTAAATGTTAGTTTTTAACATTTATATCTCTTTCCTATCTTTTTTAGATTATTAAATCCCACACAATAAGGAACTATGGAAAGGGTAGCCACCGTCCGTAGAACCACTAAAGAAACAGACATAGAGATTTACATAAACCTTGACGGGAAGGGAAATTACGATGTTCAAACCCCTATAGGTTTTTTAAACCATATGTTGGAAAGTTTTGCCAAACACGGTAGGTTTGATTTAATAGTAAAAGCAACCGGCGATGTTCATGTCTCCCATCACCACCTGGTTGAAGATGCCGGCATAACCCTGGGTATGGCGGTGCGTAAAGCCCTGGGGTCGGCCAAAGGCATCAAACGCTATGGCTGGAGTATAGTGCCTATGGACGAGGCTTTGGTTATATCTTCTTTAGACATCTCGGGAAGGGGGCTTTTTTACCATAACAAGAAAACCCTAAGGGGGAAAATTACAGAGTTTGATTTCGAGCTGATTTGGGAATTCTTTAAAGGTTTCGCCTTGGAAAGCCGTTCCACCCTCCACATAAAGGTGGATAGGGGCTACAACCTCCACCACATAGCGGAAGCCTGTTTTAAATCCTTTGCCTTTACCCTAAAAGATGCCGTAACCATTATCGGGGGAGATATTCCCTCAACCAAGGGGGCTATATAAGAATGGATAAACCCGCAGAGTATTACTCCGTTCGAATGAGGACCACCCTGGAAGGGAAACATATATCGGGCCAAGAAAGGATAGTAAAAAAAGAAGACCTTCCAAAGGTAATTTTAGAACTCCACCAAAGACCCAAAAGGGAATGGGATTTTCAAACCATAAAGGTGGAAAAATTAAAAGAACCTCCTAAGATTATAGAAAAATCCCTTCCTATAAAGGACTATAAATTTTCCTGTATTCCCTTGGTTAAGAATTTTATAGTCGGAATATTGGAAAGCGAGCTCGGTATAAAAAGGGAAATAGTAAAACCCCTATTGGAAAAACTTTATAAAGGGATAAACCCTCAAGGGGGAAACTTACCAGGAGCCCTATTGGTGGACTATAAAAGCGGTGAAATCCTTGCCGAGGGAATAAGGACAATTCTCTTTGATTGGGTAGATAGAGAAAGAATAGAAAAACATCTTTTGGAAAAAGGTTATACCGAACGGACATTGGATGCTTTGGCTTTGGCCACAAAAAACGCCCTCTGCGGGGTTGTGGCTGAAATTTGTATCAGCGACGACCCCGACTATACGGTGGGATATATATCTTCCCCGCGGTTGGGTTATATTCGAATTTCCCCTATAAAGGACAAAAATCTTCCCTTCGGAGGTCGGATTTATTTCGTAGAAAGGAAAAGTTTAGAAAAAATCATTCACTGTTTAAGAAAAAAACCAATCCTTATAAAGGAAGCTCAAATTTAAAATTTTCAAAGAAAGGATATTTGATTAACAGAACTTTTTAGGTTTTTAATTCAAATACCAGTTATGCAATTTAAATTTTCCAAATTGTAGTTTATTTTTCGAATTTTTACTCAATTCCTCCGATAGTTAAGCTTTATTTGGTCGCCTATTTGAGGCATAAAGTGAAATCTTTTAGTCCTTTTAAAGAAATTGAATATGCGAATATCAGTATATCGGTAAATACTTGCTTTCTTTCCAATTTAAGTTATATGATTTTTTTGACAAACTCTCCATTGTCAAGGAGGTCAGTAAATGCTTAAAAGCAAAATAACAAGGAGGGAGTTCCTTAAAGGCTCCGTTGCTCTAACAGGGGCGGCGGCGGCCCTTACCTTCCTACAGCTAAATTCCAAGAAATTAAACGCCACCGAAGTATATACCCCCGGCTGGAAAATTGAATGGCGTCCCAACATGTGTGCCTTCTGTGCCAACGTATGCGGTGAGGTGATAAGGGTTCACGAAAAAAACGGCCTAAAGAGACCCTTAAAATTGGAAGGAAACGAGCACGACAACTACAACCAAGGAAAACTTTGTGCAAGGGGACAATCCGGTCTCAAATATCTATTCAACCCCGACCGAATAACAACCCCCCTAATAAGAATACCCGGTTCCAAAAGGGGCGAATGGAAATTTAAGAAGGCAACCTGGCAGGAAGCTTACGCCTACATAATGCAAAAAATGCAGGGAATCCACCCTTCGGAAGTTATATTCCTCGGAGGGTGGCACGGTTGTGCTCAATACCGTCCCATAATGTTCCCCGCAATATATGCCTTCCAAACCTTAAACATATGGGGAGCACCCATTCAGAACTGCGTAGGAATAGAGCACATCGGAATTCACGCAACCTTCGGATACTTCAACACCCACGACGAAATGGTGGTTGATTTCGAAAATGCCAACTACATACTAATAGTTCGCTCCAACGCATCGCTAACAGGAATATCCACCGGAAGGGCCCACCGCTTCGGAGAAGCAATTAAAAACGGTGCCGAAGTTTGCGTTGTGGATGTAAGACGCTCCGAAGCGGCCGCGAGAGCCCACAAATGGCTAAGAATTAAACCGGGAACCGACTTAGCCTTCGCATTGGCGTTATTGAATGTGATACTTCACGAAAAATACTACGGAAAAGAGCTATACGCCCACAACATAGACTTCCTCAAATACCATACCAATGCCCCCTTCCTCGTAGTGAAAATGAAGCACCCCGTAACAAAACAGGAAACCTGGTGGTTAATGGCCGACAAGGTTGACCAAAACGGAAAACCCTCCCCTATGGGACTATGGTATAAACACTTCTACGTTTGGGACGAAAGGAATAATAAACTGGCCCAACTGCAGGGCTATCTAAACCATAACAAAATCGACACCCAAGGTAATCCTATAGAACCCGCCTTGGAACTAAATGAAGAGGTAAGGAAAAACCTCCTAGAGCAGTTGAAAAAACAAAACCCAGCAATAGAAGATGTAAAAACAGCGTGGGAACTACTAAAGGAAAAAACCAAACAATACACCCCCGAATGGGCCGAAAAAATAACCGAAATACCCGCCGAGGATATTAGAGAAGTGGCAATCAAGTTCGCCACAAAGAGACCTTCGGCGGTAGAACCGGGAATTTACGACGCAAGATATGCCAACACAGTCCAACTCAGAAAAGTTCTTGCAATGATGCAGGCCATCATCAACGGCCACGACAACATCGGCGGTTATATAGTGGGCGGAGAATACCGTCATAAAGTTGCCAAATTCTGGGAATGGCTCAATAAAGAAGGTTTCGAAAAAATAGGTGGTAATTACGTAAAATTCCCGTTAGGCTTCCCGCTGGAAAACGCCCTCTATCCCACAATGAAACTACCCGGAATGTTCCTAATGCTCGACTGGTTCTTCGGATTGATAATGCCCAACTCCCAAAACCCCAAAGCGGTAATGGATTATCTCCAAAAAGGAGACCCCACACTGCTGGCAACCAATATATTCGGCTATCAGAACATAGAAGTGTTGGCCAGCCTCCAGCAATGGTTGAGATTTATGCAAAATCCTCAAAAAGAAGAACCCGGTGTGGCCCTACCCGCCTTCGGAGACTACGGCTGGGACAAGGCTTTTGAAGGGAAACTTCAAGTTAACGGTAAAACCTACAAACCCAAAGCAATTTGGGGTTATGCAATAAACCCCGTTCTCGGAAGCCCCTACGGCGACAAATGGAAAAAGTGGATGGAAGAAGCCCAACTGGTGGTGTTTGTTGACACAATGCCCACCGACTCCAACGTTTACGCCGATGTAATCCTACCCGATATAACCTTCCTCGAAAGGGACGAAATCTTAGGAAAAGGAAACTCTCATCACTTGGCGGTAATAGAAAGAAAACCAGCCGTAGATAAACCGATAGGAGAAGGAAAACATGCTGTTGACCAATTCTTCGAAATGGCATCTGGAATGATAGGGGCCCAAATTGCTCAGCAAAAGGGCCTTAATCCCATGTCCAAAGAAGCCTTTATGGAAGGGGCAAAATACTTCGTTCAAATAGCCTGTGCAATGAACGGTTGGGACTACAAAGAATTTTCTTCCAAAGTCTTTGGAGCCCTCCAAGAAGGAAAACCCTTCACCTATGCCCTAAAAGAGTTCACCCTCGAAGAGGTTGCCAAAGAAGCGGGCAAACCTGTGGAGTATGTCCAAAAAGTATTAGACCAATACGGTGTTTACAATATCGAACCTTTGGAGGAACTACTGGAAAAATGGGCCATACCCGAAAAAATACCCACCTCTTTACCTTCGGGAAGGGTGGAACTATTCTCCACACTGTTTGAAATCGTCCAAAGCTTCTTCGGATACTTCCCCAACTGGGACCCTCTATGTGCCTATGTTCCCCTAAGAAGGAAAGAAAGCAACCTCGAAGCGGACGAATTCTTCGTTTCCCACGGAAAGGCACCTATCTTTTCCCACACCGGGGTTCACACATTGGACAACCCCCTATTGGTGGCCATCTCCGAATGGAAAAAACTTCCGGAAATCTACTACCGTGTTTGGATGAATCCCAAAGCCGCCCAAAGGTTGGGTATAAAAGACGGCGACCTGGTAGAGGTCATTAATACCAAAGACCCCAACAGAAAGATGAAAGCCCAAGTATTTATCACCGAATGGATTAGGGAAGATACAATCTTTGTTCCCTTTAACGGTGGAACCGAAGCCCCCGAACTCCACTATGCGGTTAGACCTCCCAAAGCGGCAAGACATGTCGACCTAGTTCACTACGAAGTCGAACCTGTAATAGCCGGTTATACCCGAGATGAGACAACAGTAAAAGTTAGAAAAATTTCCGCCTAATTTTCCCTTTCCTTTTGGGTTTAAAAAACTTAAGGAGGTAAAAAATGCAAGAACAACAAAATAAACAACTCCCCAACTGGGTATTTGTTATCGACCTAAACACCTGTGTGGGTTGCAACGCATGCATGGCCGCCTGTGCCCAGGAAAACCAAACCCCCTACTGGAATGAAAAATGGAGAACAAAGGTGGAACAGGCCGAAGTGGGAAAAGGAGACAATATAGGCAGAATATTTTTCCCCCGCTTGTGTATGCACTGCCAAAATACCCCCTGCTATTACGCCTGCCCCACCGGAGCAACCTACAAAACCCCCGAAGGGGTTGTAATGGTTAATCAAGACCTCTGTATCGGTTGCGAAGCCTGCGTTACCGCTTGCCCCTACGACGCAAGATACCGCTACGACTACGAAGATGTAGAACATAACAAGCAACTCTTTGGAGAGGAATTTAGCATCCACCAGCTCCCCCACATCGACAAATGCACATTCTGCTACCATAGAATTACCAAAGGGTTGGAGCCTGCATGCGTCTCCACCTGTCCCACCGACTGCCGTATGTGGGGAGACCTCAACGACCCAAACGACCCCGTAGCAGAAATTGTTAGAAGCGGCAGAGCCAAACCTTTGGCCGTTCACTTGGGAACCGACCCCAAAGTTTTCTATGTTGGTTTGGATACATTGCCCGCCCCGGCCAAAGAAGAGGCCGAATAAAAATTAAGGAGGTGGCAAAATGATAGCTTTGGACTATTCGCAGTTTTTAACCTTTGAACCCCAGCACCATTGGAGAATAGGAATCGCCATTTATCTCTTTTTAGGGGGCTTAGGTGCCTCTATGGGCTTTATAGCCGCCCTATACAAGCACATATTTAAAAAAGATGACCCCTCTATGTTCGCATGGTCAACCCTGCTGGGAGTCCTACTGGTTAACTTCGGAGGAATTTTCCTTATTCTCGACATGTTTGTGTGGGAATCGTTCTTGCACGGACATATAACCGAAATATTCAAAGTATTGCTGGCCTTTTTCGGGGCCGCCGTATTTAACGGTAACTTCCACCCTTGGATACAGTGGGGAGCAAACTTCATAGCTCTATTTTCGCTTTTTGGAACCCTATGGGCCCTTTCCCAAGCGGATAAAGCTGCAATTCTGAATAAACTAGGTTTTCTTGTAAAAATAGCAAACTTATTAAAACCTCTTCAAAGCGTTTGGGGCTGGGGAACCATTATTTTTGGTCTGGCCGTGGCTGCTTATACAGGATTTCTCCTTTCGGTAGCCCCCGCCATACCTGCGTGGAGCCATCCTTTGTTGCCCGTGCTATTCGTTATATCCGCCCTGTCTACCGCCACCGCCTGGTATATGCTTTGGACTTACTTTGCCAAAGGTAAGGACGAAGAAACTCAAAAAGTTAGGGAGCATGTTGGCCACCAAGTAGAGTGGGCCGATATTGCCCTGATAGGTTTGGAAATCCTGGCCATAGGAGCCTACTTTAACTATCTCTATTACGCTTATGCCGGCGGCAAATACGTCTTCCACCAGATGCTTTCCGATATGGGTTTCGTAATCGGTTTCCTACTCGTTGGATTGTTAATTCCTTGGATATTGGAATTTATCGCCGCCAAAAAACATATAAGAATCCTTGTACCCTTAGCGGCAATCTTGGTTCTCTTTGGCGGATTTCTTCTAAGGTATTACATTCTCCACTACGGTATCTATACCTATCCTTGGCCTTCTTAATTCTCTTCTTTTTCTTTTTTTTAAATTGAAAAAGCCTTAGCGTAAATTACCAATCCCACAAAAATAGCAAAAGCGGCAACAATTTTCCTGATAACCTTTCTCTCAAACCTATTAGCCCATCGGTTTCCTAAGAAACTTCCAAAAACCGCCGCCGGTGCACATATAAGGGCCAAAGACCAATCGAAATGGCCCATAAGAGTGTAAGTAATCCATCCTCCAAAGGAAGAAAGTAAAACTAAAACCGAACTTAAGGAGGTTACTAAAATAGGATCCATCCCGAGGATTATCAAAATTGGATTAACTATGATACCCCCACCAATACCCAACATTCCTCCGATAAAACCTGACAACAGACCTAATAACACCCCTACCTTTAGAAAACCTTCGTGGGTAAGGCCCGAAAGTAAAGGTAGGGGTTTAAAAAACAGAATAAACAAACCAGATAAAACAACAAAGGTCGCCAACATTAATAGTTGAACCTTTTCAGGAATAAAAAAGGAAACTTTAGCCCCCAAAGGAGCCGATATAAAAGCAGAAACAACTAAAGGAAAAGTTAGCTTCCAATTGATGGTTTTAAATTTCTTGTACACCGAAACGGCCATCAACCACAGGTTTACCCAAAGGGAGGTAGCTTTCGCTAAAGCAAAGGGCGTTCCTAAAAATAACAATAAAGGGGTTATAATTGTGGATATTCCTATACCTGTAATTCCCCCAATAACGGAAAGAAAAAAAACTGTTAAAGAGAGAATAACTTCTTTAATTAAAGAAAGCTCCATCGAAGCTATTTGATTTTAGAAAAGTTTTCGCCCCCTTCTTATATTTATATTTGAATAAACTTGTAAGTTTTATTCAAAAGTAGGAGGATTACAAAGGATGCAACTTTTAAACGAAGAAGTAAGGCAACAAGTTAAACAGGTTTTTGATAACGAAGTTAAAGCTCCTGTAAAAGCAGTATTATTTACCAGAGCTATAAACTGCGAAACTTGTCCCTACGCCGAACAGCTTTTAAAAGAACTGGCCGAAGTTGCCCCTGAAAAATTTTCTGTGGAAGTAGTTTCCACCGCCCAACCCGAAGGAGAAGAAAAAGCAAAATCTTTCGGTCTCGACCCGGAAAGAGTTCCCGCCATAGTTCTGTTGGATAAAGAGGGTAAAGACCGCGGAATACACTACATAGGCCTACCTGCAGGATTGGAATTTTCTACACTAATGAACGCAATAATCCTAGCCTCCCTTGACGAAATCCAAATGGACGACCGAACAAAGGAACTACTGCAACAAATTAACCAACCTTTGGACGTTAAAGTTTTTGTTACAACCTCTTGCGGATATTGTCCCCAAGCGGCCATTACCGCCTACCAATTCGCCGTAGCTTCCGATAATGTAGTTGCCAACGTTTATGATGCACAAGAAAACCCCGACCTATCCCAAAAATACCAAGTTGTGGGTGTTCCCAAAATAGTTATTACTAAACAAGGTAACGATGAGCCCGTCGTAGAATTTGTTGGAGCCCAACCTCCGGAATATTTCCTTAGCTACCTAATTCAGGCTGCACAAAAACTTTCCCAAGGTGGAGGTTCCGGAATAATTTTGCCTTCCTAATAGGGTTCTCTCTTCCTTCTTCTTATCCCGTATAAGATTCAAACATTTATGGACTGGACCTTAATAGCCCAAAAAATTGTTTTAGCGTTTATGACAGCTACCTTTTCTATAGGTTTATTTTTTAGCTTTGTTGTTGCACCCATTCTTTTTAAATCGCTCCCCAAAAAGGAAGCTGGCAAGATAGTGGAAAAAATATTTCCTATTTACTTTGGGTTATGTTTAGGTTTGGATGCCCTTTCCCTGTTGGCAGTATTTAAAGCCAATGTAGGTTTTATTCTCATCCTAATATTGGTTCTGACTTTAACCCTCAATGCGGTTCAACTTTACGTAATCCTACCGGAGGCTAAAGAAAAGAAATTAAATGACTACGAAGGATTTAAAAAACTTCATAAGATTTCCGTAATAATAAATTTATCTGTTGTCTTTTTGAACCTTGCAGGAGTTCTGTATTTAATCTTTAAACCCTTTTGAGAATAAAAAAAGAAAACATCCCTCATTAGTTTTCTTTATTTCCCCCTTTAGGAGGGGATTTAGATTGTTTTTCCAACTTTTGGATAAAAGATTTGGCTACCAAATTTTCAGGGTCTAGAATTAAAATTTGCTCAAATAGGTATTTTGATTTTTCTTTATTACCTAAATAGTAATAGCTTTTAGCTAGGTAAACCAAAAATGGCACCGAAGTTGGATAAATATAAGTCATCTTTTCTGCAATCTGAAGTTCTTGTTTATATTTTTTCTGCTCTTCTAAGGCTTTACAGAGACGTAAATTTGCATAGTAATTGTAATAATCAATGTAAATCACAGAAAACATCAAACTTTCAACCTCTTTCCAACGAGATTGAGCCATCAAAGGTAAGCTAATACCTAATTTAGCTTCAATTGAATGGGGTATAGCTTTTAAAGCTTGTCTGTAGTGGAATTCCGAATTATCGTATTTACCCCAAAGATAGTAAAGCCAACCCAAACGGAGATTTATAGTGTAGCCGTTAGGATAGGCTTTATAAACTGGCATTAAAACCCTGATAGCATCTTTATAATCTCCTACTTTTTCATACATATAGGATTTTTCATAGGCTTTTTTAATATCCTGGTAGGAAAGGGCAAAAGTTAAAGAAACCCAAGTAAAGATGATGAAAAATAACTTCCTCATTAAGTTTAGAAAGAATATCCTACACTGGCAGTAATAGTATAAACCTTAACACGGCGGTCGGTTGTAACTTCCCTATAAGAGCTTAATCCCAATTCCAGACTGGCGTTTAAACGGGTATTAAAGTAATAGGTTCCTGTTATGGATGAACTGGAATAATAACGTTCTTTTAGGTTGTAAACTACAAAACCCCCATTATCAACAGCAAATACTCTTTCTCCCAACCAGGATTTTATCTTAATAGAGTATTTGGGAGTAAAGTAGGTTACGCTGTAGCCCAGAGAGTAATAATTTTTCTTGTTAAGTTCATTCTGGATATACCAATATGCTTGAGGTACATACTTTTTATTTACATAGTTCCAATATAAGCTTCCTTCAAAATAAAACCCTCTGTAGGGACCGGTATAAAGATATTTTCCGCCGTGGATTCTGAGCTGTTGGGTAGCAAAACCATATTTATAGTCTCCATAGCTATATTCTGCTCCTACATTCCAATTGTATTTTTGAATATAGCCCCCATCCAGTATTAGTACTGTAGTCCTTTCGGAAATATCGGTATTAGGAGAAGCTATATAGTGAAGTCCTATGCTTCCATACCATGGGAAAAATTGGTAGTTTGTATATTTCAAAACATAATCGTTTTGGTTCCAACTTCCGTAATTATTTTTATAGTTCAGATGGTTATAGCCGTAAGCCCACTCCAATACATGGATACCTCTCATAAAACTTAAAGAACCGTAAAGGGTGGTAGACCACCCATCTTTCTTAATATCACTATTGTCATAGTTTATGTAAGTAAAATAGGGGGCTACATAAGTATATACCTGAATATTTCCAAACTGAAGAGCTTGCGCTGAGGAAATAGCTCCTAATGTTCCTAAAACCGTTAAAGCTTTTTTATACATCTCCTACCTCCTTGCAATATTTAGCTTATGTGGGAATATCAATTTTTAAGCTAACTAAAAAGGAAATATATTTACTCGCCCTATTTGTGTTTTAAATATTTGTCTAATATGCCTGTAAAAGTATTTTCTGTTCCAACAAAATCCCATACCGATTTTGTAGATGTTACAGGGTTGGTTTCCAGTTTTGTAAAAGAAACAGGAATTAAAAATGGATTGTGTGTTATTTATGTTCCCCACACTACAGCAGCTGTATTTATCAATGAAGGAGCAGACCCGGATGTAATAAAGGATATTGCTTACAAATTGGATAAGTTGATTCCCTGGGAAGACGCGGCTTATAGGCATTTAGAAGGTAATTCGGCGGCTCATATTAAAAGTGCTATTATTGGAAATTCACGCAGCGTTCCTATTATAGAAGGACGTTTAGCTTTAGGTACATGGGAATCTATATTTTTGGCCGAATTTGATGGGCCCAGAACAAGAAAGTTAATGGTTCAGATAATCGAAGATAAATAAAAGAGAGCTGGCGGCGGGACTTGAACCCGCGACCTGGGGATTACAAATCCCCCGCTCTGCCGACTGAGCTACGCCAGCTTTTTGTCAAGTTTCAATGTAAAAACTTTAAAAATGGTGGAGGGGGCAGGATTCGAACCTGCGAAGGGCGGAGCCCGGGGGATTTACAGTCCCCTGCCTTTGGCCGCTTGGCTACCCCTCCTGCCCCATAGCCTGCGGCTTTACTATAAGCCGCTTTAGCGACCAGAGCCACCTTAGGCTCTGCGGCTCCGCCAATAAATGGTAGTGGAGCGGGCGACGGGACTCGAACCCGCGACCTGCGGCTTGGAAGGCCGCTGCTCTACCAACTGAGCTACGCCCGCTTCTCCTCATTAGGTTTCAAGCTCCGGGGGCGGGACTCGAACCCGCGACCAGGGGATTAACAGTCCCCCGCTCTGCCGGCTGAGCTACCCCGGATTAACTTCACTCACAGTGGTGGGCCCGGCAGGATTCGAACCTGCGACCCAGGGATTAGAAATCCCTTGCTCTATCCAGCTGAGCTACGGGCCCTTTCTCCAGCCCCTCTATCGGGGCGGCCGGGCTTGAACCGGCGACCTCAGGCTCCCAAAGCCTGCGCTCTGCCACCTGAGCTACGCCCCGTTTTTGAAAAAAAACGGGACGAATTCCGC
This sequence comes from Aquificota bacterium, assembly GCA_013153315.1. GTDB lineage: Bacteria > Aquificota > Aquificia > Aquificales > QOAS01 > QOAS01. The sequence goes on along the minus strand of JAADES010000002.1, from coordinate 1,803 downwards.
CGCTTTCGCGGCTTCATACGCCCCGTTGCGTTATAAAAAAAACGGGGCCGTATTCCTAATAAATGGCTGGGGCGCCTGGACTCGAACCAGGAACCCCCGGATCCAAAGTCCGGTGCTCTGCCAGTTGAGCTACGCCCCAGGCCTTTTGAAGGAACCTTACAGCGTTTCCAAAGAAATTATTTTAAACCTTTTTTTTAATCTGTCAACCCAATTTTCACATTCCAAGGAGCCGACCGTGTAAAGTGAACTTCCACTTCCAGAGACAAATATTTTTTTATAACACTTTTTTTGGATAAAGTCAATAGCTTCTTTTAACTCTGGATGGATACTTAAAAAAATTTCCCCCAGAGGATTTTTTATAAGTTCTAACAACCTCTTAAGGTCTCCTGCTTTTATTACCTCTTTGAGGGTTTCTATTTCTTCCCTTGGAGAATACATTTTAGGGATTACTCTCCGATAGATTTCCCCTGTAGGAGAAATAATATTTTGGGGAATGAACAATGTTATTTTTACGCCTTTAAATGTAGGGATATCCCAAAATTCAACCTTCTCCCCGCGACCTTCGGCTATTGCCGTACCTTCTCCTAAAAAAGAGGGGGCGTCGGAGCTTATAGCGGCTACTAAATTTTTAAGCTCTTCAAAATTTAATGGTTTATTCCAATAATTGTTTACCCACCTTAGAACCGTTGCGAGGTTGGAACTTCCCCCTCCTAAACCTCCACCTATAGGGATTTGTTTTTTTATGAAAATTTTCCACCTTTGGGGAATTCCTGTAACTTCCTCAAACTTTTTTAGGCCCTTATAGACAAAATTTTCCTCTTGAGGGATGTTATTAGAAGTTTGCACTGTAAGAGAATTTGATTTTTCTATTTCTATCAGGTCAAATAATCCAATTTTCTGGATGGGGGTGAAAATTTCGTGATACCCATCGGGGCGACGACCTAATATCCACAAACCCCAGTTTATCTTAGCAGGGGATTTTAAAATCACCATTGAGAGAGGTTTATATTATCCCCCACTAACAGGGGGTATTATTGCAACCGTATCCCCTTCTCTTAGGGGCCCTTCATAATACTCTCCATTTACGGCAATTCGGGAAATTTCTATTATAGGTGCCAGATTGGGATATTTATTTTTTAGAAGAACCCTTAAGTCCTCGGTAGTTTTTCCCGTGAATCTTATAGTTTCGGAATTTTTCCCCAACTCCTCACGGATTTTAGCGAAATAAAGAACCTTAACTTCCATAGTATCTTTTTCCATTGTTCAATAATTTTAGGGATAAACTTTAGACTGCAGAGGAAGGTAAATAAAGATATATCCTGTTGGAGGAAAGAAATAAAAAAACTTTGAAAGGAAAAGTCACTTGGTTTCCCTGTGTATTGTATGCTTATTGCACCATTTGCAGTATTTTCTGAATTCCAATCTTTTAGCGTGTCTTTGAGGGTTTTTGGTGGTTGTGTAGTTTCTCCTTTTGCACTCAGTGCACGCCAAAGTAACTAAAACCCTTTTGGAAGCCATTTTTTTCACCTCTCAAATTTTTAAATGAAAGTTAAAAAGGAGAAAAAAATTATTCGATGATTTTGGTGATAACGCCCGCACCTACTGTTCTTCCACCTTCACGGATTGCAAATCTTAGTCCTTCTTCCAATGCCACGGGGGCCATTAGTTCCACTTCCAACTCTACGTTGTCTCCTGGCATTACCATTTCTACCCCTTCAGGCAGGCCTACCACTTTTCCGGTTACGTCCGCTGTTCTGAAATAGAACTGAGGCTGATAGCCTTTGAAGAAAGGAGTGTGCCTTC
>JAADES010000038.1 GCA_013153315.1 Aquificota bacterium | reverse complement strand
AAATCTCTATGAAGTCCGTAAGGACGAAATTAGCCCTCTTTGAGGGCTTGTCTATCTCTAAACCACACTTTGGACACCTAAAAGTTCTTTGACTCAATGAAAGTTTTTGCTTAAAACCACATTTACAACAAGTTTGAGTGGTTGGTTCAAATTGGGAAACAAATGCCACGGGAATAAGGAAGCGTTAACCCCACCGTTAGGTGGGTGCTATTGTGGTCGCAAGGTGTTTTAACCTTACAGTTATTCCCCCTATTCCCGTGTTTTGGACTTGTTTCCCGAATAATCCTCCGTGCCAACTTTTAATATCGTCTTTTTGAACTGCTATAAACGGAAACTTTTTCAAATGGCTTATTACCTTGTTTATGGCATCTTTTCTTTTGTTTGTAATGTATTCCCATTCCTTTTGGATTAGCCTTTTAATCTTTTGGTAGTTTCTGCTTCCTTTCTTTTTTCTTGCCAAAATCTTTTGCAACCTTTTTAACCTTTTAGTTTCGGGAATATACCACTTAAACCTCTCTCCTGTCGTTAAGGTTAGCTGGTATTTAATTCCCAAATCTATTCCAACAGGTATAGAAATCTGTTTTTGTTTAATTTCCTTTAAAACTTCCTCCTTCCAAAGGTAGCAAACGACATAAAGATAGAAACCCGAAGGTTTTTTAACTAAGTAGGCATTTGCTATATCGGCGTTTTCGGGTATTTGGTGCAAACCCAAAACCCTGAACCACTTTTTGATGCCTTGGATTTTAATTCTATTTCTTTCAAAGTCTATTTTGTAGGTTATACCGTATTGCTTTAACGGAATGCTTTTAAAGTCGGATTTAAATTTTAGTTTTCCAACTTTATAACCTTTTTCTTTTAGATTTTTAAGGGCTTTAAGGCTATCTTTGATTTTGGAAACAATCCCTTGCTTAATTTGAGAGCCTAAGATTATAAGCTTCCGTTTTTCAAAGCCGTTTGGTGTTTTGATTTTAACCTCTTTGAGTTTTTCCGCTTTTTTGTTTAAGCGATTATCAATATCGGCTACAAGGTAGTTATAAAACCATTTAGCCTCTAAAAATAGGCGGTTAAGGGTATCCAAATCGGATTTTGATAAGTTTTGAAGTTTAAGCTGGAAAACTTTGGGAGTTTGGAGCTTTCTTTTTTCTTTGGTTTGCTTAAGAGATTGTTTGATTTTTTCGGCTTTAGAAGGCAAAATCATGCTCCAAACTCCCTTAGAACAAAATATAAGTTTTCTATTGTTTAGTTTCAATACCTAACGGACGCCATTAATGAAGCCCGAAGGGCGGAATACGGATTAAATAAATCCGTATCTCCTCATTAAAATGAGGAGCATTCTGGCGTTTTAAATCGTAAAAAAATTCCAAGAAAGGGAGATATAAAAAATTATTTTTTTCCGAAAGTTTTAATGAATTTATCTATTTGCTCCCTGTTTCCTACCGCTATAACAATATCCCCCGGTTGGAAAACGAAGCTCTTAGGGTCGGGGGCGGGTATCATTTCGTTATTTCTTACAACACCGATAACTATAACACCGGTTTTTCTTCTAACATCGGCTTCGGCGAGGGTTTTACCAACAAGCGGGCTGTCGGGGGGCAATTCTACCCATTCCATAACCATCTGCTTTAGGAGTAGTTCCATCTTGTCGCCGGCTACGGGTTGGTAGAAGGCTCCGGCCAAAACCATACCCATTTCGCGGGCTTCTTCGTCGGTTAGGGTAAGGGTGCATTCTACATCTCCGTCGGAATCTAAGACATAAATTTCCCTTTTACCCGAGTGGTGGATAATAACGGAAACTATCTGCCCGGAGGCAAGTTTCATAGTAAATCTTTTCCCTATCCCGGGAAGGTCGGTCTGTTTAAAGAAGTCCATAAAAATGGTAATATAGTTTTTCTTTGTCAACAAAAGGTTGAAATTTTGAATATACCAACAAAAGGTTATGGAAAAAGAGAAACAAATTAAGGAACGAAACGTTTTTTGAACTCTTCTAGGGCTTGTTTAATACCCTCTTCTATTTCGGGAGTTAGGTCTTTAACTTCCCTTATTTTCTTAAGAAGGTCTTGTTTTTCTGCATCGAGGAATGCATAGAGTTCTTTTTCAAATTTTCTAACGGCGTTAACGGGTATGTCATCAAGATAGCCCCTTGTTCCGGCGTAAATAGCAATAACTTGTTTTTCCATAGGTATGGGGTTGTAAGGTTCTTGTTTTAGGAGCTCTACCAGTCTCAAACCTCTTTCGATAATTTTTCTGGTTGCTTCATCCAGCTCGGAGGCAAATTGAATAAAGGCTTCCAACTCTCTGAATTGGGCTAGGTCCAGACGGAGTTTTCCGGCTACCTTTTTCATTATTTTAGTTTGGGCGGCACCACCAACCCTGGAAACGGAAATACCGACGTTAATAGCGGGTCTTACGCCTTTGTTAAATAGGTCGGTTTCTAGGAAGATTTGTCCGTCGGTAATAGATATTACGTTGGTGGGAATGTAAGCTGTAACGTCACCCGCTTTAGCTTCGATTATGGGCAATGCGGTTAGAGAACCTGCACCCAACTCATCGTTCAATTTTGCGGCACGCTCCAGCAGACGGGAGTGTAGATAGAATACGTCACCAGGGTATGCTTCCCTACCGGGGGGACGTCTCATAAGGAGCGATAGAGCCCTGTAAGCTTCGGCGTGTTTGGTTAGGTCGTCGTAGATAACAACGGCGTGCATTCCGTTGTCTCTGAAGTATTCACCGATAGTACAACCGCTAAAGGGTGCCAAATACTGCAACGCGGGTGCCATGGTAGCGTCGGCCACCACAACGGTGGTGTATTCCATAGCCCCGTGTTTTTCGAGGAGGTCTATCAACCTTGCTACGGCGTTTCTTCTTTGTCCGATTACAACATAAACGGCATAGATTTTGTCGTCGGGGTTTTGTTCGTTGTGGATTTTTTGCGAAAGGATTGTGTCTATGCAAACGGTGGTTTTACCGGTGTTCCTATCACCGATGATTAGCTCCCTCTGACCCCTTCCGATGGGAATCATTGCGTCGATGGCTTTGATTCCGGTTTGTAGGGGTTCGTGAACGGGTTTCCTTTTAACAATTCCGGGGGCTATTTTTTCTACGGGGGAATAGTATTCGTATTCGATAGGGCCTTTTCCGTCGAGGGGATTACCTAGGGGGTCTACCACCCTTCCCAACAGCCCTTTTCCTACAGGTATAGATAGGATTTGTCCAGTTCTTTTAACCAAAGAACCCTCTTTAATTCCCGCTTCGCTTCCCAGGATGATGATACCTACGTTGTCTTCCTCGAGGTTAAAGGCGACACCTTTAACGCCGGTGTCGAACTCGAGGATTTCCATAGACATAACGTTGTCCAATCCGTAGGCACGGGCTACTCCGTCACCCACGTAGTAAACTACGCCAACTTCGTCCAGCTTAGCTTTAGGTTCGAACTCTTTTAGTCTTTCTTCTAAAATTTTCAAAGCTTCTTCGTAGGATAGGGTCATTTTTTACCTCCCGCTTATTTGTTATTTTCCAATCAATTTTCCTTTTTAAGTTTAAATGGAAAAAGAAAACCCTCAAGGGGGGTTATATTTTCATAGCCAATTCCCTTAGAAGGTTTTTAACCGATGCGTCCACAACAACGGAGGTTGTTTTTACTACAAAACCCCCTATAAGGGAGGGGTCTACTCTAAATTCGGCTTCTATGGTTCTTCCCAATTTTTCTTTTAGAACCTCTATTAGTCTGTTTTTAATTTCTTCGTCCAAGGTGTCGGCACTTACGATTTCTGCTTTTGCCGCTTTCAATACATTTTCCAACTCGTATTGGTAGCTTCTTATTATCAAGGGGAGGTATCTGAACGCGTGGTGCTTTGTTAGGTATTCCAACAGTTCCAGAGCCAGTTCTTTGTTTGTAAGTCCGAAGCTTTCAACTAAGGTTTCAAATACTTTTTTCTTTTCCTCTAGGGGGACTTCGTCGTTCAATACCAAATCTTTGAATGTTTGGTTCTTTTTATAGAGCTCGTTGATGAATTTTAAAAAATCCAAAAACTTTATAAGTTCCTCTGTATTCCCTTGCAACCTGTTTAGGAGAACTTTGGTAACCCTCTTGGCGAGAACAGAGCCTTTAATCATCGGTCAACCTCCTAATTCTTGCTTAGGTCGGATAGCATTCTTTCGGCAAATTTTTTCTGAACTTCTTTGTCTTGGAAGATTTCTTTTAGCATTTCTTCGGAAGCTTCTATTGCCTTTTGGGCGGCGTATTTTCTTAGTTCTTCTTTTGCTTTGTTTATTTCCACTTCAACGGTTTTTTCGGCCTTTTCTCTAATTCTTTGGGCTATCTCTTGGGCTTGGTTGATTATTTGCTCTTTTTCTTTTTCGGCAACTTCTTGGGCGGTTTTTATGCTTTCTTCGTATTTTACTTTAGCCTCCTCAAGGGCCTTTTTGGCTTTTTCCAGTTCTTCTTTTGCTTTTTGGTATTCTTGCTCTGCTTCGTTTACGCTTTTGAGGATTTGGTTTTTGTAATCTTCAATCCACTTTAGGAAAGGGTCTTTGAAAAAGTAGATTAAAGCTCCTACTACTATTGCTATGTTAATACCTTTCCAAATAAGGACGGCGGGGCTTTCCAATCCGCCTTCTTCGCCTCCGGCATGCTCGGCGGCCATGGAAATGCCTATTGCTAAGGCAATTCCCAAAGCTATCCATTTATCTTTTCCCATCATTCTCCTACCCCTTTTAAGGTGTTGTAAATATTTCCCCCTTTAGGGAAGAATTAAGCCTTTTTTACACCGGCTATTTTTTCAACGATTAGCTCGGCAACGGCGTTGATTTTTTCTTCGATAAGTTTTTTAGCTTCTTCCAACTCTTTGGCAATTTCTGCCTTTACCCTTTCGATTTTTTCTTGGGCTTCTTTTTCGGCTTCGGCTATTATTTTGTCGGCTTCGGCTTTAGCCTCTTTTCTCGCCTCTTCCAAAATTGCGTTAACCTTTTGGCTGGCTTCGTTTAGGATTTTTTCCGCCTCTTGGGTATAGTGGAGGGCTTCCTGGCGGTAGCGTTCGGCTTTTTTCTTTAGCTCCAGTATACGGGCGTTTCTTTCGTCAACGGTGCGGGAATAGGGCTTAACATAGATAATGTGGACGATGAACATAAAAATTAAAAAGAGAATCAGCTGAATAAACAGCGTATGGTTTAGCTGAACCCCTATGTCCATTTTTTCCTCCTTTGGTTTTAATTAAAGAGTTTTATTATCCAAATTTTGGTGGTTATTAAGCTTTTAAGCCTTTTGAGAAAAAGAGCTTAAGTAGGGTAGAAAATTTCTTATCCACCGTAAAGGGAAAAAAGTAATTTTTAACCTACGAAAGGAAAAAGTTTAAACTTAGCGATAGCCGTATTTTTTCAGTATCTCTTTAATCCCCTTTTGGACAGCCTTGGGGGCTATAGGGGCTACTTTTGCCATTATTTTAAGAGCTTTTACCACCTCTTCGCTAAGCTCCTGCTCCCTGACCGGTTCAACGGGCCAGTTAACAACGAGGAAATTTAAAAGTATTCCCAATGCCAACATTCCCATAGCGATATAGCCTTCGTTGCTCAAGATGTTGCCTTTGGTAAGAAGCAAAAAGAGGGAAATGCTACCCAAGCCTATCAACGCCAAAGACCCTATCCAGACGATTATTACTATTAACCAATAAAACATTTAAACTCCCCCGACCGTTATATCTTTAATTAAAACCGAAGGGGAGCCTATATTTGCATAAAAGGCTAAATCTTGGCCTATAGCCTCTACTTTCTTTAGTAGTTCCACGAAGTTGCCCGCCACGGTAACGCCCCTAACTGCCGCAACTTTCTTGCCATCCCTATAAAGAATTCCGTTTGCCCCTAAGGAAAAATCTCCCGAAATTGGGTCTACTGTATGAAGCCCCATAAGGTCGACAACTACCAGAACTTCCCCCGCTCGGTTTATTAAATCTTCTAAAGTCCCCTTTACGGGTTGCAAATACAGGTTGGAAATCCCCGTTGTTGGTGTTGTTGTAAAGGAATTTCTAAAACCATTTCCGGTAGGTTCTTTTCCCAATTTCCTCGCGGTGTATAGTGAGTGTAAAAATCCCTTAAAGGTTCCCTTTTCTATTAAAACCGTCCTTTGTTGGGGGGTTCCTTCGTCGTCGTAGGGGTGGGTGGAAAAACCCTTCTCCAGGGTTCCGTCGTCTATTAGGTTAAAATCGGGGGTGGCTATAGTGGTTCCTTCTTTTCCTAAAAGCAGGGTCTTTCCCTTGACAGCGTTGTCTCCTAAAAAGATTTCCGAAAAGGCTTCCAACAAAGAGGCAAAGGCTTCCCTGTAGAAGATTACCTTTAGGTTTCTTGTTTGAAAGGGTTGGGGGTCTAAGGTGTTAATCAGTTTATAGGTCAGTTCCTCCTTAAGTTCCTCCAAAGGTAGTTCTTTTAAAAATCTTGACCCCTTCCAGCCCCAAGTTATGTTTGTGTCCCCTTTGGGGGATTGGGCCAATACCGAAGTGATAATACTGTAGGCGGTTCCGTTATAGGAAATTTCCACCCCGAAGGAGTTTTTTAAGACCACTTCATAAACCGTTTCGGAAAATCTTGTTTCTCGGGTTCCCTTAATATAGGGGTGGGAGGAAATAATTTCCCTTTCAAAGTTTATCGGAAGATTTATTTTTTCCTCCAAAGGTAGGGATAAACCTTCCCTATCAAAGTAGGAAGGAACTTTGCTTTCCTTTTGTTGGGTTTGGAAACCGTTGGCCTCATCGGGGGGAAGTAAAAGGGTTATCTCTTTTAAATCCTCAACCAGTTTTTTTAAATGGTTTTCCTCCAACACGCTGGTGTAGGAAAAGCCTACTCTATTGCCTTTGAGCAGTCTTATTCCCAATCCAAAATCCTCGGCTTGGGAAATTTTTTCAAATTGAGCATTTTCGGAGGAAATTTTTAAAGTTTTCCTCCTTAGGAAGAATATCTCATATTCAAATCCCTTGGCATGTTGGGAAATAATTTTTTCTACCTTCTTTAGGTCTACGTTTCGGTTTTCCATAAGGGTTTAATTAAAAAGGCATCAATAAAAGGTAAGCTCATCTTTGTCCTTAAAGAGGCTAAAAATAGAAATAACTAATGTTGGAAAAATATCTTTTGGCCGCAAAGGAGGCCGCACTTATAGGCGGGCAGGTAATAAAGGAAAATTTTCTTAAAGTAAAAACCAAAGAGATTGAAGAGAAATCGGAAAAAGACTTTGTGACCTATGTGGACAAAACCTCCGAAGAAAGGATAAGAGATTACCTAAAAAGCAAATTTCCTTCCTTTGCCATACTGGGCGAGGAGCAAGGAATAGAAGGCGACAGCGGGCTTATATGGGTTGTCGACCCTTTGGACGGCACCAAAAATTTTATTGCAGGGTTTCCCATATTCGGGGTATCGGTTGCCTTGGTGGACAGAAGTAAAAATTTCCAACCTTTGGTAGGTGCGGTTTATTTACCCTACTTTGACGAGCTTTATTATGCTTCCCTCGGTGGGGGAAGTTTTGTAAATGGAAAACCTCTAAAGGTCAATAAAAAAGAACTCCTAAAACAGTGCTTTTTCTGTTATGGCTTCCCTTCGAGGGCAAAGAGAGATTTAAACCTTTACTGCCAAATAATGTTGGAAATTTTTAAAGAGGTTGCCTCCTTAAGGAGACCGGGGGCGGCGGCGGTGGATTTAGCCTACGTAGCCGCTGGAAAGTTCGACGGAACTTTCGAATTTGAGCTAAAACTTTGGGACGTGGCCGCAGGGACTCTTTTGGTTAGGGAGGCCGGGGGTAAAGTTGAGTGGTTAAATTTTGACCCCGATACTTGGACTTTGGATATAGTTGCTTCCACCGAGCAGTTTTTCGAGAAAATAAAACAAATAGTGGATGGAAAACTAAAAAGTTAATTCCTTCTTTGGGAAAGTTTTTATTGTTCCTTTTTGAGGAATATTTAACTTCCTATTCGGTGGAAGGCTGCAATAGCGGCGGCGATAGCCAGAACTTTGTCTTCCAAGGGTTTTTCTTCGGTGAGCTTGAACTGCGGTAATTTTTGTTCCAAATATTTGGTTGTGAAGTTTCCTTTTAGGAAATCCTCATCGTTGGCTATAGCTTTGTGAAGGGGTATGTTGGTGGGAACTCCCCTAACTACAAATTCGTCCAACGCACGGCGGGCCCTTCTAACCGCCTTTTCCCAAGTTCTACCTCTAACTATAAGTTTGGCCACCATCGAGTCGTAATAGGGGGGAATTATGTAGCCCTTATATACCGCACCGTCTATTCTAACGCCGGGTCCGCCGGGCGAGTAGTAGGCGGTAATTTTTCCCGGTGCGGGGGCAAAGTTCCTTGTGGGGTCTTCGGCGTTAATGCGGAATTCTATGGCATAACCGCGGAATAGTATTTCGTGCTGTAGGAAGGGCAGAGGTTTTCCTTCGGCTATCTCTATCATCAGCTCCACAATATCGACGCCGGTAATTTCTTCTGTAATGGTGTGCTCCACCTGTAGGCGGGTGTTCATTTCTATGAAGTAGAAATTTCCGTGTTTGTCCACCAAATACTCTATAGTTCCAACATTTTCGTAGCCTATTTTTTGGATAGCTTTAACCGAAAGGCCCAATAGTTTTTGTCTAACATCCCAAGGTAGGTTGGGCGAAGGTGCCACTTCAACGATTTTTTGGTGTCTTCTTTGTATCGAACAATCCCTTTCGCCGAGGTGGATAACGTTTCCGTATTTGTCGGCAACTATTTGAACCTCTATATGTTTGGGGTCTTCGATGAATTTTTCAATAAATAGGTCTCCCTTACCGAAGAAGGTTTCCGCCTCTTTGTAAGCTTGGGGGAATTGCTCAACAAGCTCTTTTTCATTCCAGCAAACTCTTACACCTCTACCACCGCCACCGTAGGCCGCTTTTAAAATTACGGGATAGCCTATTTCCTTAGCTATTTTTCGAGCCTCATCCACATCGTGGATAGGTTCGGCCACCCCGGGAACGACGGGCAGGCCGGCCTCTTCCATAGTTTTTTTTGCTTGAACCTTATCACCGAAAAGCCTAATATGCTCCGGTTTTGGGCCTACGAAGATTAAACCTTTCTTTATTACATACTCGGCAAAGTCGGCGTTTTCCGCCAAGAAGCCATAACCGGGGTGAATGGCATCCGCACCCGCGTAGCGGGCTATATCCACTATTTTGTGGTAGTCCAAATAGGCCCTAATGGGGTCTCCCGCTATTAGATAGGCTTCGTCGGCCTTTTTAACGTGGAGGGAGTTGGCGTCGGCTTCGGAATATATAGCTACGGTTTTTATACCTAACTCTTTACAGGCTCGGATTATCCTTGTAGCCACCTCCCCCCGGTTGGCTATTAGGAGTTTTTTAATTTTCCTCTCTTTGGTCTGCACCATTTAAGAAACCTCCTTTTTGGTTGACAAATTTAATTACAAAACCCAAAGGCGGTTTTAAACCGTTATTAGTTTAACCTAAGGTTTTTCGACTATTTAGGAACGGAGAAAGGGTAAAAAACTGAAAAAAATGTTTCAGACGATAGCAAAACCCCTTTCTCCGTCCACCCCTGCAAGCTTTGGAGCTTGCCTACTACCCCCTATTCCGTTTGTGTTAACCCTCTCGTGGAAACGAGAGGTGCTAATGTTAGGAACTCAGGGGATACTTTGTAAAAAAATTCCATCAGCTTAAATCTTCTCGGATTAGCTAATTTCACCAACAAAACTTTTAAGTTTTCATAAAACCCAAGTTTTAGGAGCTAAAAGCGTTAACCCCAGCTTTCAGGGGTTGGGTGCTATTGTAGCTCCCACCCTCAAAATGTTTAAAGCTCCAACAAGGTCAGCGTGAAAAAGTTTACCGCTTATAAAGTCCCTAAAGAGGTTTCTTTTCCTCTCCCCTAAGCAAAGTTTGGCATTTTTGCTTTTTCTAACCTTGAAAATATCAGCAAAAGGTGAAGTCTTAGAGGTGTAAGCCTCATCTACCTCTACAACTTCCATCCCCAGCTCTTGGGCTTTGTATTTGATTAGATTTATAAGCTTTCTAAAAGGCAAAGATACGAACTCTTGGTTTAGCTTTTTGCCTAAATTAATCTCGTTCTTGCTCTCTAAAGCATTCTTTCCGATATAAATCGTTTTGTGTCCCGTTTCATAGAGCAAATCTACGAGTTTTCTCGCTATTTTGTGTAGGTCGTTATCCAGTTTTCTTTTCCTATGAGCGGATAAAACCTTTAGCCTTATTTCAAGCTCTCTTATTTCCTTTTGAATGGTTTTTATTTGCTCTTGGCTTAATTCCTCTCCTCTCTTTTTAAGCTCGTTTTTTAGGTTGTCTATCTGACTTTGCAGTTTAGCCTTTTCTTTGTTAAACCATTGGTTAAAAGCCTTTAGTTCTTTTCCCGAAACTATAAAGCTCTTTAGGTTGGGATTGTCCGAGACAACGGCTAAAAGCTCATCTAAACCTATGTCTATTCCAGCCTTAAAATCTCCTTTGGGTTCTTTTACTTCAAGTGGGTATTTATAGACCACATCAACATATAGGTCGTCGGCTACAAGCTTTAGCCTAAAGGAGGTTATCTCGTAGTTAAAGTCTTTTGGAAGCTTAACCTTTAGCCACCTTCCGTTTCTAAGTTTGACCAGAAACGAATTTTCTTGAACCTTAAAGATGTTCCTATTTCCCTCAACGGAGGAGTCCATCAAATAGCGGAGCTTTTTAGGTTTGGGAGGTTTGGGTTTGCCTTTAAAGTTTTCGGGATTTTTCTTATAGGCTTTAAGAGCTTTAAAGTAATTGTTAAAGTCCTTAACAACGCTTCTAATTACGCTTTGGACTAAATTAGCATTTTCAATCTTTTCCTTTTGAGATTTTAGATTTTTCCAAAATTCCGATAATTCCGAATTCGCTTTAATATTATTTACAAGCTCGTTAAATTCCTTTTGATATTTGCCTTTGTATTCTTTGGCTACCAAGCCGTTTAAAAGGGAAACATTCAAAGGATATTCTCCATAAGTTTCTTTGTATTTGCGAATTAGCAGGATTAAAAGGTTTTTAAAGTGGGCTAAGTCTAAAAGGAGTTTTCTAACTTTTTGTTTTCGCTCTTTTCCGCTTATTCTAATGGATAAAGCTCTACTGACCAATGGCATCTTTCAACACCTTTCTTAATTTAAAGTTTTTAGCGTTTTTATTAACTAGAGCTCCTATTTTTGGTAATCAGAAATTAAGTCCAAAAAGGGGAAGCTTGAAACTTAATAAAAACATTGATGGAAGCTAAAAATATCGACCTTAGGGGGTTTAAATTTATTGAAACCGCCGATGGTTCTTTAACTTTATACAACCCTATTTTTGATGAAACCTACCACAGCAAAACGGCGGGGGCGGTTAGGGAAAGTTTGGAAAAGTTTGTCTATCCCTCCCTAATTTTGGAAAAAGCCAAAAGCCAAAAGAGCATAGTTATTTTGGAAGTAGGTTTCGGATTGGGCTACAACGCCGCCGTGGCAATTACCGAACTTTTAAAGGTAAACCCCAACCTAAAAATAACCTACTGGGGGTTGGATTTAATTGTTAACCCCCTTATAGAAAAACTTTCCTTGCCCCAACCCTACGGGGAAATTTACGAACTTTTAAAACATCGGTTGTTAAAAGAAAAAAAACTCCAATTTTCGGAAGGAAATTTAGAGTTCAACCTAATTTTGGGAGATGCAACAAAAACCATAAAAGGGTTGAATATCAAGGCGGACGCAATCTTTCATGATGCCTTTTCCCCGCAGAAAAACCCCCAACTGTGGAGCTTGGAATTTTTTAAAGAGGAAAAAAGAAACATTAAGCCCGAGGGTTTTTGGGTAAGCTTTTCCGTGGCTAAGAAGGTTCGTCAAAACCTTCTAAAGTTAGGTTTTAAACTTTTTAATGTAAAACCCGTAGGACGGAGGGCCCCCTCCACGGCCGCCAGCTTAAACCCTCCCGAAAGGTTGAACGAATATCTAACCCCTTTGGAGGAAAAGGAATTAAAGAAACTCCTTAAGGGTTAACACTCTCATCTATCCAAGAAAGGTAATCTTCATTTCCGTCCACTATAGGAAGGGCTATTATTTCGGGAACCGTATAGGGGTGGATTTCTTTAACCCTTTTGACCAACTTCTTAAAAAGGTCGGCTTTGGTTTTTACCACCAAAAGGTTTTCTTTATCCTTTTCAATCTTTCCCTGCCACCAATAGAGGGAAGAAACTTTATCCACTACATTGACGCAGGCGGCCAATTTTTCTTCAACCAATTTTTGGGCTATTTCTTCTCCTTTCCCCGCGGGGGTAGTTATAAAGACCACTATATATTTGAACTCCATTGCAAGGTTAAATTATTTTTAAACTTTTTCTTTGTTCCAATGGATATTTCAAAAAAGCCCCGAATAAGGTTTTTTGTTGCAACAATTTTCCCGCAAATTATTGAATGTTATTGCTCTTACGGGATAGTAAATAAAGCTATAAAAAAGGGGTTGGTAGAAGTTAAACCTTTAAACCTAAGGGATTTTGCCGATAACCCGCGGCAGGTTGACGACGAACCATTCGGCGGAGTTCCCGGTATGGTTCTCAAACCCGAACCCATCTTTAGGGCTTACGAATATGTGGTTTCCAACTTTGGAAAACCCTACGTTTTAATAACCGAACCCTGGGGTGAAAAAATAAATCAAAACCTTTTGGAGGAACTAAAAAACAAAGAAAATCTTTTCATAATTTGTGGAAGATACGAAGGGGTAGACGAAAGGGTTAAAACCATAGTGGATAAAGAAATTTCCTTGGGAGATTTTGTCCTCAGTGGTGGCGAACTCCCCGCCCTGGTTGTCATCGATGGAACAACCCGCCTTTTGGAAGGTGTTTTATCCGAACCCCAAAGTTTGGAAGAGGACAGTTTTTCCCAAAAATGGTTGGGCTATCCAGTATACACCCGTCCGAGGGAATACAGGGGAATGAAAGTCCCCAAAGTGTTATTATCGGGAAACCACCAACTTATAGAGTTATGGAAATTGTTTAAACGCATAGAGCAGACCTATAAAAAACGCCCCGACCTAATAAAGGAAGAAAAACTTTCCCCCCTCGAAAGGGAAATTTTGGAAGCAATAAAGAGAGGTTGGGATTTTAAAACTTTTCTCAAATACACAAAAAGGATAAAAAAATAATTTGAACCTCTATGAGAACAGAAAAATTCCTTAAAAAAGTTTTATTAATAATTCCCTTTTTAGGGACTTTAACATTTGCCCATCACCACCATTATGAAGGACATTATTACCACCATTATGAAGACCATTATTACCACCATAGGGAAGATTACTATCACCCTTGCGAGGACTGTTATGAAGACCATTTAAGGTGTGATGATGGCTATAGGCCCTGTGTCAGGGACTATTACTACCATCAGAGGGAGGATTTCTATCCCCAAAGAAAAGATTTTCAAGAATACAAACTTCGCTATAAGGAATATTCTAAAAATTGCCCTTTCGGTTGTTATATGGATTATTGAAAAAGCTCTATAACGTATTTTTCCTTGAAATTTTTTTCTACAAAATAAAAAGATACAAATATAACAACAAAAGGAGGAAACTTTACGCGATGCCTCTTCTAATTCATTACGGTAATATAGACAAACAAAGTTTTATAGACAAGCTTAGAGAGGTCGGTTTTTGGGTAAAACCCTACCGTGGAGGGACTTACATTATAGATGTGGAAGATGGCGAAGAAAGTCAAATTTTGGATAAGTTGGCGGATTTGGGTGGTCACTATTTAAAGTATCTAAGGCTTACCTATATACCTTCGGAGGAATATTTAAGTCATCCCGACAACCTTGTTAGGGCTTTATTGAATTTAAAATCCTTCGACAAGTTTTTAGAAGAAAATGTAGTATTCCAAAGAAAGGAGATATTGGATAGTCTCTACCCTGTGTTTCAGCCTATTTTTGACATAAAACATTTTGAGTTGTATGCTTTCGAAGCCCTATGTAGGGGAAAGTTTCCTATATACTACCTAATGAAGTTTGCAAAACCCATATTGGAAACCATAGACTGGACTTGTAGGGAAAAGGCCCTAGCGGTGAAAAAGAAAGAAATTCCTCCACCGATTAAGTTATTTTTAAACTTCTTCCCCGAATCTATGAAGGACGTTAGAAAAGCCTCCGATAGGTTATTTTATCTATTGGAAAAATACAAAATCCACCCGACGGAAATAGTTGTAGAAATTACCGAATATGCAGGTTTTGATATAAAACAACTTAAGGAGATAGTTAAAGAGTGGAAAGAAACGGGCATAATGATAGCTTTGGACGATATCGGAACGGGTGAAGACTCTCTATTTAGATTTGTTGAAATAATGCCCGACATTATAAAAATCGACATGGTATTTATAAGGGATATCCACCTTAACAAAGTTAAAAGGGATATAACCCGTTACCTAATAAACTTAGCCCACGCCAACGATATGCTGGTGGTGGCCGAAGGGGTGGAAAAACCTGAAGAATTACAGGTAGTTTATCAGTTGGGGGCGGACTTGGTGCAAGGTTTCCTAATAGGAAAACCGACCCCCAATCCGAGGTCTTTTATCCACTCGCCTATTTACCACAAACTACGCCAATATATTTAACCTTTGTTTTCTTCTTTTCTGGGAATATGCCTAAAGAAGTCCGAAATTGCCAAAATAATTAGAACAAGCCCGGTTATACCGAAGGCAATTTTTACACTCCACCCGAAGAAATAAGCCGGCGACCACGCTATAAGCGTGAGTATAACTATGGCCGAAATAAATATATAGGCATCTTCTATAGTGAAATGTAAAAGTCCCCGTTGGAAGAATTTCCACGTTTTCAGAGCAAGCATAACTATACTGAAAAGACCCAAAACAATTTGGAGAATCCTACCGAAAGTATCTTCGGGCAAAAGCAAAACGCTAAGGAGCAAAACTGAACCGATTACAAAGTTTACCAATCCGTGAATTTGCCATTCAAGGAAACGTTTCATTTCAACTCTTATAAATTACAACAGACCTAAATCTTCGTCATCATCAAGCATAAGGTCGGGCAAATCGGGCGGTTCGCCCTCGGTAGTTTCGTATTCTTCCACAATATCCAAGGCATCTTCCCGGGGGTCTTTGGCAACAAAAAGAGACAGTTCGGGAACAAACATGGCCTCTACTACGCCCGTTTCCCCCTGCCTTTGCTTTGCCACTATTATTTCCACTTTGTTTTTTAGTTCGGGGGGAACATCTTTCCCTTTTATGCGGTAATAGTAGTCGGGGCGGTGGAGGAAAAGTATCAAGTCGGCGTCCTGCTCTATCTGTCCGCTCTCTCTTAGGTCGGCCAATTGGGGCCTTTTATCGCTCCGATGTTCAACCTGTCTCGAAAGCTGGGCAAGGGCTATAACCGGAATTTCCAACTCCTTGGCGAGGGACTTTAAACTGCGAGAAACTTCGGCAACCTCCTCTTGGCGGGAAGAATATTTTCTCACCCCCCTAACCAATTGGAGATAGTCAACTATTAAAAGCTGAATATCGTGCTCTTTCTTCATTCTTTTGGCCTTTATTCTTAAATCGGTGGTTGTTAAACTGGCCGAATCGTCGATAAATATGGGGGCTTTCGACAAAAGTTTTATAGCCTCATCAAGAATTTCCTTTTCCTCCTCGTTTATGTGCCCCAAGCGGAGTTTTTTTAAGGGTATTTTTGAAACAAAGGAAATGAGCCTTAATGCAAGCTGGTCTTTTGCCATTTCCAACGAAAAGAAACCAACGGGCAGATTTTCGTTTAAAGCTACATTTTTGGCTATGGTTAAACCAAACGAGGACTTTCCCATTCCGGGACGGCCGGCCACTATTATTAGCTCACCCGGATGAAAGCCCGCCGTTTTTTCGTCAAGTTGGGGGAATCCGCTGGGTATACCGGTTATAAAGGTCTTGGATTGGGAAAATTCTTCTATTTGTTTCCTTATTTCGGGAAGAATTTCCGAAAGGGAGACATAGGGGGCTATATCTTTTTTCTCCGATAACTCGAAGAGCTTATCCAAAATTATGTCCAAAAGCTCTTCGGGGTCTTTGTAGTCCTTTGAAAGGATTTCTTCGGCTATTCTTACCAGTTCCCTCTTTAGGGTGTATTTTTTTAGAACCTTACAATACTCGGCTAATGTTTCCCGTGCGGTTACATAGTTTCCCCCGTAGCGTTCCAATAGTTTTGTTTCCTCGATAAGGTCGGGAACAATTTTTTCCCTTCGTAGAAACTCCAAAATTAGGTCGAATGTAAGGATATCCCCTTTTTCGTTCCACAACCGAACTATGGCATCGAAAATTTTTTGGTTAACCCTATCGAAGAAATCGGTATCCCTAACCCCCTCTTCGAGAACAACCTCTATTAGTTCGGGATTAAACAAAAGTGTTCCGATTATCGTATCTTCTACGTCGGGATTATAGACTATTGTTCCCTGCACAGTATTTTTTATGAATTTAGTCCCTTGGAGGGAAACTTATATAACCTCCAAAAGGAAGAAATTTTTAAACTTACCAAACCCCTACAACATCACTGCGGTGGACTATTTTGGCTATTTCCTCCTCGGGGACTATTTTTAAATCGAAACCTTTTGAGGTTATCCATAAATCTTGGGTATTCAATCCCCTAACGGTAAAATCGTCGCGGTCGGCGTAGAAAGTTATGTTTTCTACCTTGACAGGGTAGGCTTTAAAATCGTCGTAGCCCAAAGCTACGCTGTCCCAATTGCTTAGGAAATAAACCCCCTCCCTTATGCAGATGAAGTTTACTTTAAATTTTTTAGATAGTGCGGATGCTATTTTGTAAGCCTGTATAGCCTTCCACGAGAAGGGGTCGGATTTAAGGATTATCGCCACTTCCATTATTTTAGTTAAAGAATAACACCTTATGGCTACTTTCTATTAAGTCCACCAATTGGTCGAATTCTGTTGCCAGGGCCCATTGGGGTAGACTTTGGTGTCTCTTTTGAAGCGATTGAAGGGAACAGTAAACTTTGAACCTTTCGGAAACTAACTTTTGAAAATCCTCCAAACCCAACCACCACACTCCGTTCCCATGTAGGTAAACAACTATTTCTGTATCCAATTCCAACAGATGGTTTATTAATTTCAGAATAGTTCTTCTATCTTTAGAAAAGGGATTGTTGGAAACAACGAAAAGGATTTTTTGCGTCGACATAAAAGCGAATAATATAGGCCTTGCTTTTTTTCGATTTAAAACAAATTTAAAAACTCCACAAGGAGGAAAAAAATGGCAGTAGAACTAACTAAGGGCAACTTACTGGATATTTTAGCCGAAAGGTCGGGTATAGACAAAAAGACCTTAAGGCGGATTTTGATTCTTCTCGAGTTCAGTTTAAGGAAAAAAGACGGCTCTCCCACATCCTTTGCCGAAAAATTTGGAATAAAAACTTTCGATGACCTTTATAACTTCTTCAAACATGTTAAGGAAGATTTTAAAAGAGACCACGAACAACACGGTTTTAACGATTTGACCGAGTTGTGGAAATCGGTGGCCGCCCGAACCCAATACTGGATAATGTCCACCTTTGGGGAGGAAAATGAAAGGGACGCCCTTTTTGCGGCCAGTGTATTCGTGATGAGAACCCTCGGTATGCTTTTGGATAATCTCTTACTCCTTAAAAAGATTATTAAAACCTTGGACGAATACCAAAAAGTGGTTTCCGAATTTGTTGCAGAGCAAAAATTCCAAGCGGAGGACAAAGAATAATTCATTCCTTCAATAGAAAGAAAATATTTTCCATTGCCAGCTTTGCTTTAATTCCCCTTTTAATTCCTTTTAATGTTTCAGCTACTAAAGAAGAAACCCTTTCGTAGTTTTCCAAAGGAAGCTTCCCTTTTAAGGTTTTGTTTAATAGTAGCTTGTCGAGAAGGGTTAAAAGAAGCTCCTTTAAAGGTTTGTCCAACTTCTCAAATTCCTCCGAAAGGTTAATAATCTCTTCCACCGAAAGGTTGGGGTAATCGTTAACCTTTTCAAGAAATTTTTCTATTTTGTTGTCCTTTAAAAGGTTTAAAAAAGCAAGACTTCCTTCGGTATGGAGAATTTCTTTAACACTTTGGGAAATATCTTGAAGTTTTAACCTTAGGAGGATTTCATCTATCTCTTCCTTTGTAAGTGGTTTAAATTGGAGAACCCTACAACGGGACAATATTGTGGGCAACAGTTGACCCTCATTTTTAGCGACCAAAATAAAGAGGGTATCGGGAGGGGGTTCCTCCAAGGTTTTTAAAAGGGCGTTTTGGGCGGCCACGTTCATTAGGTGGGCATCGTCAATTATCACCACCCTATGTTTGGAGAGAGGTTTTAAAGATAAATAATCCTGTAGGTGTCTTATTTGGTCTATCTTTATTTGGCTACCGTCAGGAACAACCATTATAAGGTCGGGGTGCCCACCTATAAGGAAAGCAAAATTTTTTTTAACAATAGCACCCTCTCCTAAAGGAGAGGGATTAACGCTTTTACCCTCTTCGGTTTCGACAAAATAGAAAAATTCCTTCGGAAGTTCCGCTCTATCCGAAGATAAACTAAGTTGCTCTATAAATTTGTTTATCTTCCTGCATACGGAACATTCATCGCATCCAAAAACTTCCCCTTTTTGGCACAACAAACCTTTAGAAAACTCCAAAGCAAGGAGTTTTTTACCAATACCCTCCTTACCGAGGAAAGCTAAAGCTCCACCTAGTCGGGACGTTTTATGTAGTTTTTCCAGAAATAGTTTTTCCTTTTTGTGGCCCACCGTTTTAAGTTTTTTTTGACATGGTTCCTTTTTTTGGTGCTCAACCATTACTTAGCTTTAAAGTTAAGCAAATATGGGGAAATATAAATACGAGATAACCAAAATTTACCGTTTTGAGGCGGGCCACCGCGTGTGGACTCAAAATTTAGCACAGGGCAGGGGGGCAAGTCTAAGCGGAAATGCCTGCCCGCCGGAAAACAAATGTAGGCATCTCCACGGCCATAGTTACGTGGTGGAAATAACCCTCGGTTCCGATACGCTCGACAACGACATGGTAATGGACTTTTACCATCTAAAAAGTGCGGTAAAAGAACTTATTGACTATAAGCTAGACCACTCCTTCATAATTGATAAAAATGACCCCTTATATCCCTCCCTTAAGGAAATGGCCAAAGAATTTGGTTTAAAGCTCTTTGAGGTTGATTTTGTTCCCACCGCCGAAAGGCTGGCTGAATTTATTTACCGCTATCTAAAGGAAAAGCTACAAAAAGCGGGCGTTAAGGATGTTGAAGTGGTGGAAGTGGTTATTTGGGAAACCGCAACATCTAAAGCTTCCTACAAAGAGGAATAAGAAAGAAAAACTTTAGAAGTTCTCAAGAAAATCCCTAAGATATTTTGCCCTCATAGGGTGGCGGAGTTTCTTTATTGCTTTGTTTTCTATCTGTCTTATCCTTTCTCGGGTTACGTTAAACATTTTTCCTACCTGCTCAAGGGTGTATTCGATACCGTCGTCGTTCAAGCCAAAGCGGTAAATGATAACCTCCTTCTCTTTGGGGGAGAGGGTATCCAAAACTTCCAGAATCTTTTGACGGAGCATTCTTCTTGCTATAACCTCCTCGGGGTTGGGCACAGATGTATCTTCAATAAAGTCCTTCAGGTGGGTATCGTCATCGTCCCCTATAGGAGTTTCAAGAGATATAGGTTCCAATGCGGCCCTTAGAATTTTTCTAACCCTTTCAACTGGCATATTTAGCTCTTTGGCAATATCTTCGGGAGTGGCGTTTCTTCCCTCTTCTTGGAAAATTCTCTTGGAGGTGCGAATTATTTTGTTAATCGTTTCTATCATGTGAACAGGTATCCTTATTGTTCTGGCTTGGTCGGCTATAGCACGGGTTATAGCCTGTCTAATCCACCATGTAGCGTAGGTAGAGAATTTAAATCCTTTACGGTAATCAAATTTATCAACCGCCTTCATAAGGCCGATATTTCCTTCCTGTATAAGGTCGAGGAAATGTAGGCCCCTGTTTACGTATCTCTTTGCTATAGATACCACCAAACGGAGGTTGGATTTAACCATTACCTGTTTGGCGTCCACTACCCTCTTTCTACCTTTTTGGATTATTTTCATTACCTTTTCCAGTTCGCCGGGGAGAACCCCCATTTGGTCTTCTATTTGTTTAATTTCCCTTTTTAGCTTTAGGTATTCGGTTCTTAGGGTTTCAAACTTTGGCAGGGAGTAGCCTGCGGCGGCTATTTTTTCTTGCAAAACGGGGTCTTCCATATAGTTGGCCAGAAGTTCATCTATATCTTCGTGAATTCTTTTTAGTTTTTTTTCTTTTGCGGCCAGCTCTTTTAGTTTTTTTCTGTACTGTTTATAGAGTTTTATAAGTTCGTCGGCCACCCTTTCGAATTTGGAATATTTGATTTTCATTTTTTTGAGGATTCGGTTCATTTGGGCGTGTTTTAGGAGGTATTCTCTTTTGGTTTCCTCGTTGGGGAAGGTGTAGTATTTTTCTCTGGCTTCCAGAACCTCTTTGTAGGCCTTTGCCAGTTCCAGACCTAAATCCATAAAAAGCCGTTCGTATTCTTTCATTTTTTTGTTGGCTTCTTTCTCATCCAGCTCGTCCAGCTCGATTAAGTCCATTACCTCATTTATCTTTTTCTTTTTGTTGCAAACGGCCGCCCAGTCGTCCAATATTTGGTCTACCAAGAAGGAAGTTCTCAATAGTCCCCTTCTTAGGGTTTTCCTACCCAACTCTATTTGTCGAGCATAGTAAACTTCTTGCTCCCTTGTTAGGAGAGGGATTTTTCCCATTTCCCTCAAATAGAGCTTTACGGGGTCTTCCTGTTCATCACCCGAATAGGAGGTTGAAGATATAACTATTTCTTCCCTTTCCGGTTCCTCTTCCGAAAGTTCCTTTTCTACCTCTTCGGATATTTCATCGACCACCTTAATATTGTTCTCTTGGAGAACATCTAAGATTTCCTCGAATTGGTCGGATTCTAGAAAATCCTCCCCCAGGACTTCATTTATTTCATCGTAGGTTAGGTAGCCTTTTTCTTTACCCAACTCCAAAAGTTTTTCTAAATCTTCATGGTTTACCGCCATAGGCTCCCCCCTTTTATTTTTTTGGGGCAGAAATTAAATTGAGATTTTTGAGGTGAATCAGCCTGCGTCTTGATTGTAAAATAGTTACTTTGCATCTAATACAGAGGGGCCTTTATTATACCATTTTTCTTTTATTCATCAAAATATTTCTTAAAAATTAGCGTTTGGTTGTCTATTTCTACCTTGAGCAAATAAGGCATTTGATAATAATTTTCAAAGCCTTTAAGTTCTTCGTTTAGAGCTATAAAGGAAACGGATGAAAAGTGGTATAAGGGTTGTAGTTCTGAAGCGTTGTAGTCCGTTAAGTTCCCGTAAGGATAAGGAAATTCCCAATAATATAGCGTCGAGTTTTTATAAATAAAAACAGCTTTAACAATTCCTTTATAATATTGACCTCCGGAGGTTATTAAGAATAATTTTTTTCCTCCTTCGAGGTAGAAATTTTT